>DATKHW010000571.1:0-6198 GCA_035546275.1 Gemmataceae bacterium | reverse complement strand
TGGTCAGTTCGCCGCCGTTGACAACAGCAAGGCCAAACTCGTATTCATCGAAGGTGCGCCTCGGTGCATCGAGCACTTCTCGTGGAGGAATACCGCCGCGGCCATAAAGGACAGGGTCCTCAGACGCCGCCATCGCCGCCGCCAAGGTTTCCCTCTGTTTACGGCGCTGCTCGAAGTCCTGGTCGGCGGTTGTGCAGCGAATATCCCCGAAGTGGAGCTGCGCCTGGGCTACTCGCCCGCGCATCATTCGCAACCGAACCTCATGATCGGGCAGGGATTTCGCCTCAAACTCCGATCTGCTGTAGTAAAGGTGGTCCCTCGCCTGGTAAGCGGTGTTGCCGGGTGGCACGTACACGACGAGCGCGAACAGGCCTTCGAGGTTGCCGGAGAGTCGAATTTGCTTGATCCTCAGTCCAGGGAGGAAAGGACTGACGCAGGAATCAACAATTTGCTGCCACTGGTCCGGCGATTCGATCGCGTGTCCCTTGCCGACAGGAACACCGTCCAGCTGCTTGGCAACCCGCGGCTTGGTGTTCCGATCATCCTCCATGCCGACCACGAGAATTCCACCTTCGGAGTTGGCGAAGGCGGACACCTCGCGCGATAATTGGTCTTTTATGAACCTGTCCTTGTCTTCTTTTTTGGCGAGGGCTCTGCCTGCTTTGAATTCGAGCGTGACGGACTCTGGCTGGCCAATCAGGGACAGCAGGTATGTTTCAGTCCAGTCGTCTGGATTCCAAGGAAACATCTGAGGCTCCTGTCTATTTCACCCTTTGACCAAACAGGACCGCCGTGCCAGACCCCGTCTGAGCCGCCGCTGAGTCCCCAGCCGGGAGTCAGGAGACGCGCTCGTCAGCGAGTCTGAACAGATCCTCCAGCAGAGCTTCGACGTTGTCAAGCACCTCCAGGCAGAACGCCTCGGAGAGCTGTAGCCGGTAGAAATCGTCGATGCTGACCGAATCCTTGCCGTGGGTATATTGCCGGATAGCCTCTTCGTACTTCCACCCGCCGATGCGGCCTCGGCGGTGAACGATCGCGTTGCGGATGCGGTTGTAGTCCTGCGCCTGTAGCCAATGAGGGCTCCCGTCCGGGAAGGCGATAGCGCAATCGAACTGGAGGTGCTGTTGGGCCAAGAAGATGCCCTTGTATTTCTGCTTCTTTGGAGCCGGTGTGATGTCAAGCAGCCGGCTGACGAGCCGCGCCAGGCCGAGCATTTCGTCTTCCAAGAACGAGTAGATAGCGACGAACGTCGTCTGCCAGGCGAACGCCGGGAAACGGTCAGCGAGGTTGGACGCCGTCTCGTATGCGTCCTCATAGAGCCCAGCTACTGCGTGCTCGGGTAGTTTCGCCGCCCGCTTTGCCACGTGAGCGTCGAACGTCTGCGACTCCTGCTTCAAGGCCCACGCGATGGTCTCGACGTAGTCCCGGATTCTCCCGATCTCGCTCCGGATTGCACCGTAGAAGAAGTAGGGTCCAGCTACAATGACCTTCTTGCTCATGGGACTTCTCCGCGCCCACCAGGATATTCGGCCCTTGGGGTGGACACACCCAGCTCGGGTGGGGTTCAGGCGCTAAGAGCGTTCGGACAAAATGACGGAAAAGGCCTGTTTTCCAGCGTTTTCGCTCATTCTTTCCGAACGCTCTAAGCGACCGAGATTCCGCAAATCGCGCAGCCGGCCGTCCGCATATTCCCTATCACGCGGTCCCAGGGTATGACCCAGAACGCCCACGATGCGGCCCAACTCTGCAGTTAAGTACGCCGGCACGTTGAGAGTAACGGCGGGTACCTTCTCTCCCACACCCCTTTCGCCGGCGCGCCGCCGGCCCGTCAAGGCGAATGCCGCCGTCCGCCCCGGCGGCGGCCGGGCGCTGACGGCCCGAACAACTCCCGCCAGCCGCCGGCCGTCCGCACGCGCCTCAGCAAATCCTCCAGCCGTGCCAGGTCGTCGAACTGCTCAATGGCCGCGGCCGTTGCGGCGTCCGGCGCCCCAAAGGCGTCGTCACCTTGCAGCCGCAGCACCTTCTTCGCCTCGGCCACGGCGCCGACCGCGAGGCCTTGGGCGATGCCCTGCGCGATGCCCTGCGTGATGCCTTCGGCGCGGCCCTCTTCCACGATTAACTGGTACGTCGATGACTCTTTCATGGATACCACTCCTCGGAAAAGTTGCGACGCCAACGCCGACGTGTAGCGCAGCCCCAGCAGAATGAACGCCGCCGCCCATACGATCGGCGCCTGCCGCCGCCCGTGAGGACCGGTCAACCGCCGCCCCATCCGTTGTATTATGCCCGGCAGATCGGCCTCTGTCACCGCGCTGATCGGAGCGAGAGGCAGCAAGGCCAGGCCGCCGGTCAGCAGCGGCTCCGGTGGAAGCCGCCAGACGCGCACCACCTGATAGCGGAACGTCAGGTACGCCTCTTCGCCGGGAAAGACGCGCTCGTAGACGCCGGTGAGTTGGGGAGAATCGGCTTCCGGACGCAGCAGCACCACGCCGCTGCGCACCCGAAGGTCGTGCCGGTCGTCCAGCAGGCCGTGGCGCACGTGCAGCTTTCGAGGCAGAACCGCCGCGTCGTGTCCGGCGACGAACTCCAGGTGCAGCAGGTACGGCGGGTCGGCGGACACGCGCAGCACTTTGTCGGCGGCGCCGCTGACCGTGGCGATGTCCGCGTCGATCACTTCCGTCCGGCCCGGTCGGCCGGTCGAAGAGGACGGGCCACGATTCCGGCTCCGTTTCGACTAGCGCCTTGAGCGTTGGGTCGTATGGCTGCGCGGTCACACCAGGCTCCTCCCAACCTATCCAGGACGATCGGTCCCTTTCCGGCGTGACCGCACGGCCGCCCCTTTGTTTCGGCGTGGACCTCTTTAGAATACCTCCCATGACCACTCTCCGCATCAGCAACGGCCGCGTCATCGACCCGTCGCAGAACCTCGACCAGGTCGCCGACCTGTGGATTCGCGGCGATCGCATTCTCGGCGTCGGCCCGCATCCGCAGATTCAGCCGGACAAGACCCTCGACGCCGGGGGCAAAATCGTCTGCCCCGGCCTCATCGACATGCACGTTCATCTGCGCGAGCCGGGCCGCGAGGAGGACGAAACTATCGCCACTGGCACGGCGGCCGCTCTGGCCGGCGGCGTCACGTCGGTGGCCTGTATGCCGAACACGGAGCCGGCCCTGGACAGCCAGGCGGCCGCCGAGTTCGTCATCCTCCAGGCGCAGCGAGCCGGCGCCGCCAATGTCTTCCCAATCGGCGCCATCACCAAAGGCCGCGCCGGCAAGGAGCTAGCCGAGATCGGCGGACTCGTCCAGGGCGGCGCCGTCGCCTTCACCGACGACGGCTCGCCGGTCATGAGCGCCGAGATCATGCGGCGAGCGATGGAATACTGCAAGATGTTCGACAAGGCGGTGCTGAGCCACGCCGAGGACCTCGAACTGACGAAGGGCGGCGTCATGAACGAGGGCTTCGAGAGCATGAGGCTCGGCCTGCGCGGTTTGCCGGCAGCCGCGGAAGAGGTGATGATTTTCCGCGAGATCGCGCTGGCCGAATTGACCGGGGCGCGTGTCCATATTCTTCACGTTTCGACGGCCGGCGGCGTAGAATTAATACGGCGAGGCAAGCGGCGCGGAGTGCGCGTCACCGGCGAAGCCTGCCCGCACCATTTCACGCTGACCGACGCCTGCCTCCGCAGCTTCGACAGCAATTACAAGATGGCGCCCCCGCTGCGCAGCGACGCGGATGTGCAAGCGATTCTGGAAGGCCTTTGCGACGATACATTAGAGGTGATTTCGACCGACCACGCTCCGCACGCTCCGGAAAAGAAGATGCGCGAGCTGGACCAGGCGCCCAATGGCGTCATCGGCCTGGAGACGCTGCTGCCGGCCTGCATCCGTGCCCTGATCGAAACCAACCGGTTGACCTGGCCGCGGCTGATCGAGAAGCTGACGGTCCACCCGGCCCGCGTCCTCGGCATCGACCGCGGCACGCTCAAATCGGGGGCCGTCGCCGACGTGACGGTGATCGACCCGGCAGTTGAGTGGACCATCGACCCGAGCCAGTTCCGGTCGAAAAGCCGCAACTGTCCGTATGCGGGGTGGAAGGTGCGCGGCCGGGCCGAGACGGTGCTGGTCGGCGGCGTGGTGAAGTTTGAGCGGGCGGTTTCCGCCGGGCGATGAATCGGCGCGATCGCAGCAACCTGCCCCGCTTGCCGGGGTTTACACCATCCCCCCGACGACGGCCGTCCAAAGGCAGGCCGGCCGCGTCGCAGCGCAAGAATCGCCTCCCTGTACGTCCTGATTGTGATTGCACGGATGCGGGGCGGCGCTTAGGATAACAGGGTCTTTCCGGCTCTTGTGCATCCTCCCGCCTTTGCCGCTGGATCGGTGGACGACGTGGGCCGACGCTGTCTCTCCGTCCCGCGATCGCCTGCAAACCTTGAGCAGTCCTCCCAGACCGCCGCCGGCTGATAATTTCCCAAGGGTGTCTTATGAAATCGTTCTTCCGGTTCTTCTTCTCCGTCCGGACGATCGTGCTGACCCTCCTCGTCCTGGCGCTCGCGGGGGGAGGCCTGTTTTGGTACATCTCGGCGACCAGCGCATCCGGGCCGGGCTTCAAAACGGACAAAGTCGTGCGGCAGAATCTCTACGCCACCATCTCGGCCACCGGCACACTTGAGCCGCAAGATCAGGCGATCGACGTCGGCACCCAGGTCGCCGGGCTGATTACGAAGTTCGGCCCCGCCGACCCCAGCAAACCCGATGGGCCGGTCGTCGATTACTGCAGCGTCGTGAAAGCAGGGCAGGTCCTGGCCTATATCGATCCGACGATCTACCAGGCGCAGGTGAGCCAGGCCACGGCCGCCCTCAACGTCGCCAAGGCCAACCTGCAAAAATCGAAGGCCAACGCGGCCGGCCTGTTGGACGCTTATAACCGGGACAGGAATTCCCCCGGAGCGGTCAACGAGCAGCAAGTCGTCACGGACAAGGCGGCTTATGACGTCGCCGCCGCGGACTGCACCCTTCAGCAAGCAAGCATCGACCAGGCCACGGCCAACCTCAAGCTGGCGCAAACGAACCTCGATTACTGTACCATCAAGGCGCCCCCCGATAGCCCTAGTTACACCATAATCGATCGGCGGGTAAGCATCGGCCAGACAGTCGTGTCCAGCCTGAGCGCCCCCAGCCTCTTCCTGCTGGCCAAGGACTTGAGCCGAATGCAGGTCCAGGCCTCGGTCAACGAGGCCGACATCGGCAACATCCACCTGGGCGAGGACGTGGACTTCACCGTTGACGCCCGGCCCGGCAAGACCTTTACGGGAACGGTCAGCCAGATCCGCCTCAACGCCTCGATGACCCAAAACGTCGTCACCTACACCGTGGTCGTGAATACCACCAACCGGATGATCAACGTCCCGTCCCAGACGCACCCGAAACCGTCCGGGAACACCGCAAAGGGGCCCTCCCAGCGGTCGTCGAAGCCGGCGCCGGGTGCGGCGCCTGATCCGATGCCGGGTTCGACTTCGGGGCCGGCGGCCAGCGACGACAAAACGCCCTCCGAAGGCGCCGCAAGCACGACGGCGCCTCAACCTCAGGTTCAGGAATGGGAGTTGCTGCCGTACCTGACAGCCAACCTGACGTTCCACGTGGCCAATCGGGAGAACGCCGTGCTGGTGCCGAACGCCGCCCTGCGGTGGCGGCCGCAGCTGCAACAGGTGGACCCGAAGTACCAAGACGAATATGCAGCGTCGTTGAAAAGGCAGGGGGCGAAGGATTCGGGCAGCGGCGCCCCTGCGGCGACGCCGAAAACCGGGACGGATTCGGGCGGCGCCGCCCCGGCGCCCGGGACGGATTCGACGGACGCGAACGCCGCCAAGCCGCAGCATTCGTCCGGCGGGGCCGCCAGCCGCGGCATGGTCTGGGTCCAGGTTCCCAACAGCAACCTGGTGCGGCCGATCAAGCTTGTCACCGGCCTGACGGACGGGGCCATGACGGAAGTGGTGAGCGTGGTTACTACCGGCATCCATGAGGGCGACAAGCTGGACGAAGGGACGGAGCTCATCACCGGCGAAAACACGGGCAAGGCCGCATCGACCACGACGAATCCGTTCGCGCCGAAGATGCCGTTCGGGAATCAGCCGAAAAAGCCGGACGATCAGCAGCAGCAGCAGAAGTAACCCGTTAATAGGCGAGCGGCGGGGGGGGGGG
>DATKHW010000570.1:0-14501 GCA_035546275.1 Gemmataceae bacterium | reverse complement strand
GATGGACGGGTCGAGCGGCATGGGTTGCTCCAAACATTCCGGGCGCGGCGCATTAAGGCGGCTACTCAAAAACCGTGGATGATGCGCGGCGGTTTGTCTAATCGGAACAGCTTCGCCAAACCGAAAAACCGGACGCAACCGTAGGAACGACCCGAACGACAGGCACGAACGGACGGCGGACTCAAACAGTCAGACACACGCGGAGGCCGATGTCGCGGTCCCGGCCGGACGGCGCCAATTGATTGCGTGCGGCCGCGCGGAGGAAGCGCAGCTGATTGCGCCAGGAGCCGCCACGAAGAACGCGGCTTCTTCCGGACGGCGGACCCTGCGGATCGGTTGCGTCGCCCTCCGCGTAAGGCGCATACCAATCGGCGCACCACTCCCAGACATTGCCGTGAACGTCGTAGAGGCCCCACGGATTCGGCGGGAAAACCCACACCGGCGTGGTGCCTTCTCGAAATAAGCCTGGCGCGTCATTGCAGCCGGCTTGCCCGTCGTAGTTCGCTTGGTCGGTGAGGAGTGCGTCGCCGGGCCAAAAGGCGGTCGATGCGCCGGCCCGGCAAGCATACTCCCACTCGGCTTCGGTCGGCAGGCGGTAGGGCCCCTCTCGATGGCCCTCGACGCGGCCCATCCAGGCGCAAAACGCCTGAGCATCGTTCCAGCTGACGCAGACGACCGGGTGGTCGTCTTCCTGAGGAAAATCGGGGTGCTTCCAGCTGCACCGCGGGTCCAGCCGCCACTCACCGCTGGGTCCGCGACGGGCGCCGCCCTTGCGTTCCGCCTCGGTTACATACTTGGCGGCGCGGACGAACGCCGTGAATTGGCCGCGCGTGACCGGGAAGGCCCCGATGAAGAATCCGCGCGTGATTCTCACGCACCGCTGTCTCTCGTCGGCGTCTCTTTTGACTTCATCCTCCAGACTGCCCATGATGAATTCGCCGGGGGGGACCCAAACGAATTGCATGCCGAGCGAATGCACATACGTGGGACCGGGTCGGCCCACAGACGAGACGGGGACCTGGGAGACGAGCAGGGCGGAAGACCGTGCGCTGCCTCCGCTGCTTTGTCCGCCGGCATGACGTCGTGGGCTGCAAGGCCGCACCGGCGGCTGGATGCTGAAGCCGTCCGGCCTCGGGTCGGCGCGTCCGCGATCCAGTATCCGACCGATCCAAACATCGAAGCGGCTGCCCAAGCGGCCCAGGGCTTGAGCTAAAGCTGCCAGCGCGCCGGCCAGAGGCGCCGACAGCCGCCGCAGGCTGTCGCACATCAGCTCGCTGGACAGTTCCTCATGCGTTTCGACCTCGCGGCGAAAAAAGTAGGCGAAGGTCGCGGCCAGGAGCAGGGCGCCGGACATGTGGTCCCGCAGGAGTCGGCACAACCGCGGGGCCGAATCGGCCAGTTCGTCGGCGACGCAGGCTTGGGCTTCAACCGCCGCCGCAGCAAGCGTTATTGCGTCGTCGCACCGTCTGTGAGCTGCGGTCCTGCGCCCCAGCAGTTCGTAATCAAAGGCAGGCTGGTTTCCGGCGTAGCGGCACTCGGCCAGGCATGCTAAGCGATCGGCGTTGGATAGTTCCGCGAAGAGTCCGCCGGTCTGCTGCGCAAAGCGGTGCAGCTGTTCGCCGATCCAAACCGCATCTCCGGCGTCGTCCGCATCAACCGACTTCAGCGCCTCAGCCGGCGCCAGGGCGACCGCCAATGCGCGCCAGCTCCGCGCGGCGGCGTAGCCGAGGGCTGTGCGCAATGGCCCAGTCGCTAGGCTGAGACGTTGGACCACGAAGCTTTCAACCCCGCCGTCGAGCGTGGGAACAGTCTGTCGCAGCGCGAAGGCGGCGAGGGGGGTGAGCGACGACATGCGGCTTAGTCCGGCTCGTGCGCGCTGGTGGATCGGCGGCACGACTGATACAGCCTACTTCTTCGGCAGCCGTTCGGCAAACAAGCACGCCGAAGGGGCGTAGGCGCTCTTTCGAGGGCTTCGCGTTCCGCTGTAATCTCTTCGGCTGTGACCAAAATCGGCGGCCGCGGCGCCGCCGCGCGCTCGACTCGCCCGACTCCGCCGGAACAGCGATCCATGGCGATGCGTCCCACCGTCGTTCGCAAGACCGTCATCCTCGTCTGTTCGGCGGTGGCCGTCGTCTACCTCGTCTACCGCGCCGTCTTCACGCTGAACCTGACATCGCCGTACGCCGTGTTCGCCTCGCTCTTCCTTTTCATCGGCGAGCTGTACGGCGTGATGAACATGCTTCTCTACTTCCACTCGGTGTGGGACACCTACGAGCCGCCGCAGCAGCCGCTGCTGGAAGGCGTGCGCACCGTGGACGTGTTCGTGCCGACCTATAACGAAGACCCCGATCTGCTGCGGATCACCCTCCAGGCCTGTTTGCGCATGGACTATCCGCACAAACGCATTTACATATGCGACGACGGCAAGCGCCCCGCCGTGGAGGCGCTGGCCAAGGAGCTGGGCGTGACCTATATGATCCGCCCTGACAACCGCCACGCCAAGGCTGGCAATCTCAACCATGCCTTCGGCAAGACCGACGGCGAGTTCATCATCATCTTCGACGCCGACCACGTGCCCGATCCGCACTTCATTTCGCGGCTTATCGGATATTTCAAGGACGAAAAGCTCGGTTTCGTACAGACGCCGCACGCCTTCTACAATTTCGAGTCGTTCCAGGCCCGGCTGAACCACCCGAAGGCCTCCTACTGGGAAGAGGGGCAGCTGTTCTACCACGTCATCCAGCCGGGCCGCAACCGCTGGAGCGCCGCGATCTTCGCCGGCAGCGCCGCCATCTTTCGCCGCAAGGCGTTGGAGGAAGTCGGCTACATCGCCGTCGAAACGATCACCGAGGACATGCACACCGGCCTGCGAATGCACTCGCGCGGCTGGAAATCGCTAGGCATCGGCGAGCGCATGATCAGCGGCCAGGCCGCCCAGGACGTGACGACTTTTCATTCGCAGCGGCTGCGCTGGGGCGAAGGCAACCTGAGCGTGTTGGCCTACGACAATCCGCTGACCATGCGCGGCCTCAAGTGGGGGCAGCGGCTTAGCTACTTCGCCACCATGATCAACTGGTGCGGCGGCGTGTTCAAGCTGCCGATTTACCTGACGCCGCTGCTCATGCTCTTCACCGGCATCCCGCCGGTCCGCGAATTTACCTGGACACTGGCGATGCTCATGGTCGCCTACATGACCTGCGCTATCCTGGGCGTCAAGTATGCGAGCAACGGCTACGGCTCGGTCTGGTACTCCGAGCTGTTCACGATGGCCAGCTTCTGGACGCAGGTGCGCGGCACCATGCGGGCCATGTTCTGGCGCAAGTTTCAGAAATTCATCGTGACCAAGAAGCGCGGCCGGCAGGCCAAGAGCATTTGGCCCTTTGTCCGACCGCAAATCATTCTGATCGCGTTCAGCATTCTGGCGCTGGTATGGGCCTGGTCGCGCGTCTGGCTGGGCGTGTCCGACGATCCCTTCAAGCCGGTGCTGGCGACGTTCTGGACGAGCTTCCACATGCTCCTGGCGTATCTGGTGATCCGCCGTGCGCTGTGGCCGGACGATCGCCGTTTCTCGACGCGCCATACTGTCCATCTGCCAATTTCTTTTGCCACGACCGGGGGCTTGGAAGGTCGGCGGCAGGGCATTGGCGTCTGCGCAGACCTCAACGACCAGGGGATGACGCTCGTGGCTTATGAGCGGCTGATCGACGGCGATTCCCTGCGCCTTACCATAACCGGGGCGGGCGAGAGCATCGAGTGCGTCGGCACGGTGAAGACGGTCCGCAATCTGGCCCGCGACGCCTCCGACCCCGGGGCGCCGACCGGCTATCGTTGCGGCGTCGCATTCGAGGGCCAGACCGATGTGCAGAAGGATGCGCTGAATCATGTCTGTCTGCACTATGCGGTGCCGCGACTCTATGCCTATTACGCTCGAGAACATCGGCGCATGGACGCCGCGGTGAAAGATCTTCTCGCTCGACTGTTCGGCCAGCGCCGCTCCACGCCGCGGCGCGGCTTTCACCTCCCCGTCTCTGTCCGCCTCAATGACCGCGGGCTGGTGCTCCCGGCAGTGACAGAAGATGTGAGTTCCCGCGCATTGGCCGTGGTCGTCGAAGAGGAACCGGCCGTCGGCGCCGAGTGCCCGTTTACGCTGACGACGCCGCTGGGCGAGATCAAAGGGACCGGCCGCGTCCTGCGCACGGTGACGCGGCGCTATGCCTCGCGGCCCTTTTACCTATGCGTGATCGAGTACGTCTCGTTTGAGGGCGGCGACCGGGTCGTCCTGGAAGCGCTGCTTGGACGCGGGCCGGGCAAGCGGCTGCATCCGGTCCTGGCCCCGGCGCGGCTGCCGATGCCGGTGCCGGTCAACCGGCCGCTCACCGTCGGTTTGGCGGCGGCGGCCGTCCTAATTGCGGCGGAACTGGGTCTGTTCCGTTGGGTCTACAACGACGACTTCTTCCTGCAAAGCGTCGCGGCGATCGACCGGCCGCTCACGGCGGCTGAAGCGGCCAACGTCAACCGCATTTACACCGAAACCATGCGCGACGCCTACCCCAGCACCGACCGCTTGGTGCTGCTTGGCCGGTCGCTGCAGCGTCTTGGGCGCGGCAGCGAACTGGCCGAAGTCACCAAGGTGCTTGGGCCGCGCGATCGCCACAATCTCGATCTGCAAATCGCCCTGGCCGGCGCCTATGACCAGCGCGGCCAATTTGATCAGGCTGAGGCGGAATACCAAGAGTTGCTCCAAGCGCTGGACGCGGGGACCGTCCCCGAGGCCAAAAGAGAAGAGCTGATGGCCGCCGCGGCCCGCTGCGCCTTCCATGCCGGCCGCGTGGACCTGGCCGCGGGACGCTACCGCCGTTTGCTGGCTCGCTACCCTGAACACGGCGCCTACCGCAATGAGTTCGCCGGCGCCCTGCTCGACGCCGGTCGATTGAACGAAGCGGCGGATTTGTACGAGGGCATGAATCCGGATTATGAGGGGCGCGTTTTGCTGGTGATGATTCATGTTCAGGCGAAGGACGCGGCGGCGGCGGAGCGCGAGGCGCGGGCGCTGCTCCGCGACAATCCCGGCGATCCTACCGCCGAGGGGCTGTTGGCCGATGTGCTGAACCTCCGCGGCGACTTCCGCCAGGCCCGCGCCATTTACGAGCGCCTGATCAAATCGAATTCGGCCGATCTCAAGCTGGCGATTCAGCTCGCCCACACGTCGCTCTGGGCCCGCAACTATCAGGAGGCGTTGGAGCGGTTCCAGGCGCTGGCCGATCAGGGGGCGCTCGACAGTCCCGACACGTTGCACAAATTCCCCGATCTGCGGCGGGCCTACATCAACGCGGCCGCAAACGCCCCCGATGTAAAGGCAGTGAGCCGGCAGACCGTGCTGCATTTGGCGGACGTGGCTCTGGCCGACAAGGACGCGGACGCCGCCTTCCTGGCCCAGCTCGGCTGGGTGCTGCACCGCTTGGAAGCGTTCGACCAAAGCACGGCCGTTTTGCAGCGGGCCTTGGAGCTCGACCCGAATGACGCGGCGACGCGCCGCCAGCTGGCGGGCGTGCTCGTGGCGATGGGCAAGGCGGACGAGGCGCTGCGGCTGTTGCAGGGCCGAGAGAACAGCCTCGACGCCCACGTGATGATGGTGGACGCTTACGCCGCCGCCAAGGATTACGCCAATGCGGAGCGCGAATGCCGCGAGCTGCTGAAGGATCGTCCCGACGATCTGGCGCTGCGGCTTCGCCTGGCGGACGTGCTGAGCTGGAACAAGCAGTATGCATCGGCCATCGAAACGCTGGAAGAACTGGTGAAGAAGGACCCGACAAATCAAGAATACGCGGTCCGGCTAGCGGAAGTGACGCTCTGGAGCGGCGACTGCGACCGCGCGCTGCAACGGTACGCATCGCTGCTGACGGCGGATTTCGATCGTCCGGCGTTGTGGTGGGGCTTCGTGGACGCGGCCGCCGGCGCCGGCGCGATGAGCGACGCTCAGGTGCGCGTGGCCCTGGCAATCGCCGACAAGACGCGGGCGGGGGAACACAAGTCGGACCGCGTGGTCGAGGCGTTCCGCAAGCAGGGCAAGGAAATGGCGGAGGCGTCGTACCTGACGCGCCTGGCGTGGGTGCTGCTGCAACATGCGAAGGACCCGGCGCGGGCCGGTGTGATGCTGGACATGGCGCTAGCCCTGCGGCCGGCCGCGCCGACCGCGCGAAAAGAGCTGGCCGGCGTGCTCGCGGCGGCGGGGCGCTATACCGAGGCCTTGGGGATGTATGACGGACTGACGCTGATCTGGCAGGACCGTTTGCCGCTGGCCCGAATCTATGCCGCAGCCGAGGATTTCGACGGCGCCCAAGAGCAGTGCCGTCTGGTGCTGCAGGCGCAACCGCTGGACAAGGAGGCGCAGCGACTGCTGGCGGATGTGTTCAGCTGGAAAGGCGACTATTCGGAGTCGCTGACGCTTTTCGAGCAGCTGGCCAAGGCCTTTCCCGACGATAAGGATCTCCGTCGGCGGCAAGCCGAGGTCGCGCTCTGGAGCGGCGACGCCGCCCGCGCGCTCGTGCTGTTCGATGCGGCCCTTGCGGTCGATCCGGATCAGCCCGTCTTGTGGCAGGGATTCATGGAGGCCGCTGGGCGGGCGCCGCAGCTGACGGCGGAGCAAACGGCCCGCGCTAAGGAGATCGCCGGCAAGACGATCGCCCCGGACCCGCGCAACGTCGAGTTGATGGCGCGTGTGGCATGGGTCCAGTTCCATCATCTGAACGACCGGGAAGGCGGCCAGGCGATGGGCCGGCGCGCGGCGTTGCTGCCGTCGCAAGACCCCGCCGCGCTGACGCGGTTGGGCTGGGTCCTGTATGAATTGGGCGACAAGGACGAGGCCAAAAGCGTCCTGGGCCGCGCGGTGGGCCTTAAGCCACGGCCGCTCGCCGTCCGCCGCGAGCTAGCCGGAGTGCTGACGGCCGCCGGCCAGTTTGCCGACGCGCGAACGCTGCTGGAAGGGCTGGTCAAGGACGATCCGAACCGCGCGGGCCTCCAGGGCGACCTGGCCCGCGTGTCGCTGTGGGCTGGCGACCCGTCCGCCGCGCTGGCTCGCCTGCAAGGCATCCTGGCGACCGATTTTCAGCAGCCAGAGTTATGGCGCGCTTACGCCGACGCCGCCTCGGCCGCCTCGGAGCTGAACGCCGACCAGACGGAGTTGGCACTGCGAATCGCCGACCAGCCGGATGCGGCGACCGGAAGGAACGAGCAGGCGGTTTTCCTGTCGCGCCTGGCCTGGGCCCTGTGGCGCGAAGGAACCCGGACGAAGGCGTCCGCATTGCACGATCGAGCGGCCGCGCTCGTCGATCGCGCTGTGGCTCTGGCGCCGGACGATCCCAAGGTCCGCGAGGAAATGGCGGGCGTGCTGATCGCCGCGGGTCGGTCCAAACAAGCGCTGCCGTGGCTGAAGGAACTCGCCGAGAGCAGACCAGACGACGCCGATCTGCAGGCACGGCTGGGCCAAGTCGAGCTGTGGGCGGGCGACCCGGCGGCGGCGCTCCGGCGGCTGGAGCGCCTGCTGGGGCCGGACTGCGGCCGGCCTGGTTTGTGGAGCGCCTATGTGGACGCCGCGGCCGCGGCTGGCAAGGGGGTCTTGACGCCTTCTCAGGTGCAAATCGTCGAGAAACTGGCCGACTTGCCGCCGCCGGCGGACGCACCGGACAAGGCGCTTTATCAGTCGCGATTGGCGTGGGCGCTCTACCGCGAGGGCCGGAAGGACAAGGCGACCTTGTTGCTTGACCGGGCCGTAGCCGCGGCGCCGGGCGACCCTAAGGCGCGGCGGGAAATCGCCGGCGTGCTGACGGCGGCCGGGCGCTTCAAGGAGTCGCTGACCTGGCTGCAAGAACTGGCCCACGACAACCCCGACGACGCTGCTCTGCAAGGGCAACTGGCCCAGACGACGCTGTGGAGCGGCGATGCCGTTGCTGCCCTGCCGCGCCTCCAGCAAGCGCTGACGGCGAATTTCGATCAACCGGAGCTGTGGGCCAGCTACATCGACGCCGCCTCCGGCATGACCAAGGGGGCGTTGACCCCGGAGCAGGTACGGATGGCGCTGCGCATCGCAGAGCGGCCTGCGCCGGAGACGGCGCCGGACAAGGTGCTCTACCTGTCGCGCCTGGCCTGGGTGTTGTTCCGCGAAGAGGAAATAGGACGGGCGTCGCAGCTGCTGGAACAGGCCGTGGCGTTGGACCCGAAAGACCCGAAGGCGCGGCGAGAGCTGGCCGGCGTGCTGACGGCCGTGGGCAAGAACGAAGCGGGATTGAAGCTGTACGAGGGCCTGACGCTGGACCTGGAGGACCGTTACCAGCTCGTGGTGCTGTACAGTGCGGCGCGTCGCTTCGCCGAGGCCGAGAAGCAGTGCCGCGCCATCCTAGCGGAGAGGCCTAAAGACGAACGCGCCCAGCACTGGCTGGCCGACGTCCTGCTGTGGAGCAACCAGTACGCCGGGGCCATGACGCAGTACCAGCAGCTGCTGGCCGGCAATTTCGCACAGTCCACCCTGTGGCCGTCATACATCGAAGCGGCGGCGCGGTCGCCGTCGCTTTCGCCGGAGCAGACGCAGCTTGCGGTTCGCATCATCGATCAAGATGCGGAGAAGGCGCAGGACGCCGTTTACATGGCGCGGGCAGCGCTTGTGCTGCACCGGCATGTCGAGGAGAAGAAGGCATTGCCCGCGCTGGCCGCCCAGATCGCGGGACTGCTGGCGTCGCCACTGGCGCCGGTCGGCAGCCTCACCACGGCGTCCGTCGCGGCCGAGCGAACGCAACCGACTCGCTCGCGGACGCTGCTGTCCCGCGCGCTGGCGCTTCGGCTGCAGGACCCGACGCCGCTGGCACGATTGGCATGGACGGCCTATCAAATGGGGGAAATTGCCGAGGCGGCAAAAACACTTGACGAGGCGATCGCACTGCGCCCGCCCGAACCGGCCATCCGCCGTGAGCTGGGCGACTGCCTTGTGGCGACAGGGCGGCTCGGCGAAGCGCTGCCGTGGTTCGAGGAGCTGGCCGCGGCGAACCCTAATGACGTGGAGTTGCAGACGCGGCTGGCTCAGGTGACGGTATGGGCCGGCGCCTACGCCAAGGGTCTAGAGCGTCTGACGCCGCTGCTTGAGAGCGATTTCCAGCGGCCGGACCTGTGGCCGACCTTCGTGGACGCCGCCTCCGGCGCCCCGTCGATGACGACCGCGCAGGTGGACATGGCATTGCGGATCGCAAAAGGGCCGATTCCGGTAGAAGGCGACGACGCTCAAGCGCTCTTTCTGTCACGTCTGGCGTGGGCGCTGCTGCGCGAGGGACAGCGGGCCAAAACCGACGCCTGGCAAGCCGAAGCGAACGGCCTGCTCGACAAGGCCGTCAAGCTCCATCCGCATGAGTCCCCAACGCGGCGCGAGCTGGCGGGCGTCCTCGGCGCCGCCCGGCGATTCGACGAAGCGCTCGCCATCTGCGAGGATTTGGCTCGGCGGTATCCCAATGACGAGGCGCTGCAAATCCGGTTGGCCGAGCTGACATTGTGGAGCGGCGCATACACCCGGGCCGTGGGCCGATTCGAGGAGTTGCTCCAATCGGGCGGCGATCCAGCGCCATTGTGGCGCGGCTTCGTGGATGCGGCGTCCGGGTCGGCTTACCTGACGCCGTCCCAGGTCAAGCTGGCATTGCATCTGGCGGCGAAGATGCCGGATTTCGCCGACGCCGATGAAGAAGCAACGTATCTTTCACGGCTGGCCTGGGCGCTGCTGCGCGGGGCCGATCGCGACAAGCCGGATGAGCGATTGCAGCGCGCAAAGACATTGCTGGACCGGGCCGTGGCCGTGCGGCCGCGCGACCCGAAGGTACGTCGAGAGCTAGCCGGCGTCTTGGCCGCGGCTGGGATGGGCGAAGCCGGTGCAGCGATGTACGAGGGCCTGGCGCTGACCACCGACGATCGCTTCCAGCTCATCGTCCTGTACGCCGCTGCGAAACAATTCCCCAAGGCCCAGGACCAGTGCCGCGTCCTGCTACAGCAGAAGCCGAACGATCCGCGGGCCCGCCAGTGGCTGGCGAAGACGACGCTGTGGGGCGGCGACTCTGCTTCCGCGCTCGGACAGCTGGAAGCGCTTCTGAGCGAAGATTTCGAACAGCCGGCGCTTTGGATCGCCTACGTGGACGCAGCGGCCGCCGTCCCGGCAATGAAACCCGAACAGCTGGCGCTGGCCGCGCGTATCGCCGGCCGCCTCCCGCCCAAACAGGAGCTGGAAAGCGATGGACAGGATACCGTCGTTTATCTGTCCCGCTTGGCGTGGATCATGGTCCGTGAAGGCAAGGCGGCTGGCGACGATGCACTGCTCAAGCAGGCCGGCGGCCTGCTGGATCAGGCGCTGGCGCTGCAGCCCCAGAAATCCAGCGAGCGGCGTGAGTTGGCCGGCGTGCTGGCGTCAGTCGGCCGGAACAAGCAGGCGCTCGATTTGCTGGCCGGCCTCGACGGCGCCGATGGCGCGGACCTGCCGCTGCGGATCGCGCTGCACTGCGCCGAGAAAGACTTCGACGCCGCCGAGAAGGAGGCGCGGCAGCTGGTCGCCCAGGCCCCTAGCGACTTCGAGGCTAAATATCAGCTGGCGAACGTGCTAAGCTGGAACAAGAAATACGACGAGGGCGCCGGCATTTACGCCAAGCTGGCCGAGTCCAAACCGGACGATCCGCGCCTGCCGCGACGGCTCGCGGAAATCGCGCTCTGGTCCGGCCATTATGATCTTGCACTGGATCGCTATTATCGCATTTTGAAAACGGACTGGCGGCAGGCCGAATTGTGGCAAGGCTACATCGACGCAGCCGCTGCCGCAAAGACGCTGCCGGCCGATCCGCACAAGGAACTCATTCTGCGCATTTATGAAAAGTCGTTGACGGCCCCGGGGAAAGACGCAGCCTACCTTGGCCGGTTTGCGTGGGTGCTTCGCCGATTGGACGAGCCGAAGAAGAGCGTCGCCTTGCTGCGCAGCGCCGTTCAGCTGGCGCCGAAGTCGCGTGAATTGCGCCGCCAGCTGGCCGATGCGCTGAGCGCCGCCGAGGAGTACGACGATGCGGAAAAGCAGTACCGAATCTTACTGTCCGGGTCGCCGTGAGGAAACACAGCAGGCGGGCGACTCGCGCCGACCGCCCGCCGAACGATCACCCTTCCAGCACCGCAAGGGACTCCAGACTGTAGCTGCGGAATTCTTCCGGCGGGTGCGTCCGTTCATCCCGCAGCGGCTCATCTGGCTTCCTGGGCGGGGTTTGGGATTCCGGCGTTTCGCGGCCCCATTGCTCGCTCATGTGGATCTCCCATGTTCGTCAAGGCGGCTCAGGAACGGACCGCGGCTGGGGGGTCCAGGGAGATGGCGTGAGCAACGCGGGCCATGTTCTTGGAGGGGGAACGGCCGCACGCTCTCACGGGAGGCGTGGAACGGCCGCCGTCGTCTTGACCGAACAGCCGTCCTGCTCCGCCTCATATCGAATATAGGTCATGAAATGCGCGGCCGAGAAAAAATAGGCAAGGCAGGCGCATTCGGCGGCCGGGGAGCAATCGCTACGGAAAGCGCACCGTGACGTAGGCCATCGCCTGCGTCGCCTCGTAGACCGGCGACAGGATCACCTGGGCGTCCGCGCTCAGCGAGAGCCACGGACGCACGTCGTAATTGCCGAGGACCCGGAAGACGTTGTAGTTGTTGAAGTTGTTGTCCCAGCCAGTGCCATATTGCAGCGAGTACCAGCACTGATTGGAATGGGCGAAGTAGTCGCGGCTCAGCCAGTGTTTCCACTCGATGCGGCCCTCGTAATAGCCATAGAAATTCGGGGCGAAATAGGGGTGAATCGTCCCGACCAGATTGTCCGGGGGGGCGCCGCGCTCGATCGTGTATTCGCTGTAGTGCAGCAGGTCCGTCGTCAGGACGATCTTTAGCTGGCAGGGCGGCGGCAGCACCTCCACGTCGTTGTTGAGACGAAGCTCCACGGCGTCGTTGCGGTCGGAATAGTGGTAGTACAGCCCCGTTCCTCCGAACGTCCAGATCCGCGCGGGCTGGAAATCCGCTCCGACGCGGCCGCCAACGCGGTAGATGTCCTGCCGCATCGACTCCCCGTTCTCCTCCACATTCTCCAGGAACATGCCGGCCCGCCCCGTGACCAGGTCGCAGAAAGCGTAGCGCGCCCCGGCGTCGAAGGTGATGCGGTCGGAAATGCGGTCGGGATACTGCTCGAAGTTGAGCAGGCCGTTGACCAGCAGCCGATCCTCGCAGCAAAACTTGTCCTGAAAGCCCACGGAATAAATGTTGCCGACCAGCGGGCTGTCGTCCTTGGGAACGAAGTCGGCGCGGGCGAAGCCGAAGCTGAAGAACTGATCCTCGTCGCCGAACGGTAAGCGCGCGTCCGCGCGGTAAAATGTCCGCTGAATATTGGCCAGCCCGTCGAAACCGTGCTCCTGAAAGAAATCGACGCCCGCCGTGACTTGCGGCCGCATTTCCAGGCTAGCCCGTCCCAGAGCGGTTTGCGCTTCATATTCGCTTGGATCGATGGCGACGTCCTGGGCGTACTGCTCAATGGCGCGGCGCGTTTCTTTCATGGTGCTGAAGACTTGGCCGAGATCGAACAGGGCCGACGTGTTGGACGGTTCCAGGTCGATTAGGCTTTTGGCGATCGGAATCACCTCGTAATGCCGCCACTGGTCGGCCTTAAGTTCGCCTTCGAGGTGGGAGCCTTCCTGCTCGGTGCGGCGGGCGATATAGTCCAGCCGCAGGCGCTCCAGCGCGGCCTGGGTTTGGAAGTCGCTGAGCGCGACGGCCGCTTTGGACGCCTCGGCAAGCAGCGCATCGCCGGGCAGGCCGGCCGCCAGGCAGGGGCCGAGCGCCACGGCGGCGCGAGGGTCGCGCTCAGCCAGGGCCGCCAGCTCCGTGCGCAGCCGCTCGTCGGCGCAGGGCGTCGTCATTTGCATGTACGCCATGGCCCCAGCGCCGTACTGATGATCGGAGTAGAGCATCCGCGCGCGTTCCCGCTGCGGCACAAGAAAATCCGGATCGGCGGCGATGAGCGGCTCATAGGCCGCCACCGACGCCGGGTAGTCCTGGGCCGTGCCCAGCGCCCGCGCCAGAGCCAGCCGGCCGCGCACATTGGTCGGCGACTGGGCCAGGATTGCCTTGGCCGTGGCGACGGCGTCGCGGACATGACCGGTCTGCCGATCCATGCGCGCCTGGGCGTCGGCCAGGCGGATCAGCGCCGCCAGGTTGTCCGGCTCGCACTTGAGGACGCACTCCGCCAGGTCGGCCGCCGGGCCGTCGTCGAAATCGGCGGAAAACAGATCGGACAGCATTAAGCGGTTGCGCGGGTCGGGGCCGGTCGGCCGGATGAGTTCGTCGAGGACCTGATGCGCCTTTTGCGGATCGCCCACGCATTCAAAGGATCGGGATAGGCCGTAATACGTCTCCGGAATTCGGCCGGGCGGACAGTTCAGCACCAACTCATACTCCTGGGCCGCCTCCTGGCATTTGCGGGCGTCGCGCAAGACCTTCGCCAGGGACAGCCGCACCGTCAAACAGGCCGGCTCGTCGCGCGGATACGCCTGCAGAAACGCCCGCGCTCGCGTCTCGGCTTCCTCCGGCCGGCCCATCTTGCCCAGGGTGCGCACCAGCCGGCCCATCGCGGCGCCGTCGTCGGGCTTCTCGGCCAGGAGCCGCCGGCACACGTCCACCGCCTCGCCGAAGCGCCGTTGGGCCGTCAGAGTCGAGGCGACGCCGACCCAG
Source organism: Gemmataceae bacterium (assembly GCA_035546275.1). Taxonomy (GTDB): domain Bacteria; phylum Planctomycetota; class Planctomycetia; order Gemmatales; family Gemmataceae; genus UBA4732. The sequence continues at coordinate 739 of DATKHW010000570.1, read as the reverse complement.
GCCGTCCGCGCCTGCCGGACGGACGCCGGGATTTTGGCGTATTCGGCCTTCGCCTTTTCGTCCTCGCGGATGAATTCTTCCAACTGCCCCAGCGACAAGCGCACGTCGTAATCGTCCTCATTGCGGCGGAGAAAGGTCTGGTAAATCTGCTTCGCTTCCAGGTACTCGCCGACCAGCTGATGGTACTCCGCCCAAGCCAGAGCGGTGCTGCGCTCATAAACCGGCGTGGACGGGACCTTGTGCAGCAGCCCGAGCGCCTGTCCCGGCTCGAACAGTTTCATTTGCACCCGGGCCATGCCCAGCAGCGCGAAGCCGTCGCCCGGCTCGGCCTGGAGGATCTGCTCATAGACGAGCGCTGCGATTTCATAGTTTTCGGATGCGTATAGAGCGTCTCCCAGCTCCTGGCGAACGGCTTTGGCGCGTGGAGCCCTGTCGGCCAAGTTTTGCAGCGTCTCGACGGCTTTTTGATGGTCATCCAGCCGGGCGTAAGCGCGAACCGTGGTCGCCAGCGCTTCGGCGTCATTGGGCTGCTTCTCCAGGCGCGCCGTCAGGAACGGCAGCGCGTCGGCCGGCCGTCCCAGGTCGATCAGCAGATCGGGCAACCGGCGCGGGGCGCGTTCGTCCTCGGGGCGCACGCCGGCCAGGTATTCGTCGTATACGCGCAGGGCATATTCGAAATCGCCGTCGAAGGTGTAAGCGCGCGCAAGCCGGACGGCCGCATCGCGGTCGCCCGGAGTCA
>DATKHW010000569.1:0-4574 GCA_035546275.1 Gemmataceae bacterium | reverse complement strand
ATCGACGGACGCCTCGGCGATGCGCGTGGTCGGCTGGCGGATATGGGTTTCCAACTCGGGGCACTCGTCGGCGATCTGGCCGACGTAGCGGGGGTCGCTGACGAGGATAACGCGGTCGCGGGTGAGCACGACGGTGCTGCTGTCGCCGGTGAATCCGGTAAGGTACGTCACATTGACGGGGTTGCTGATGAGGAAAGCGTCCACGCCCTCTTCGGACAGCAATCGCGCCAAGCGATCGCGGCGCGCGGCGGTGTGATCCATGCGGCAAGCCCCCACGCAAGGACGAAGGACGAAGTACAGGGTACGAAAGAGGGGGACGGGATGGAAGGCGCGGGCGAAGCTGCGCGAGGTCTCTTTCCTTGCGCCCGCCAGTGAGGTAGCTTAAAGGCGCGGTTCAAAGCGGCGTGGTTTGGGGGACGAGAAGCGATGACCACAACAATCGAGCAGCTGGAAGCGATGCGGGAACTGCCCGAGAATTGGGACGGTTGCGGCGGCGCCGCGCCCCGTCCCGACATTATCAACCTGGCCATGGCGTATGTTGGCATGATGGAGGCATTGGGCGCAGGGCCGCTGCATGTTAGCCCCACACGGATCGGCGGGGTCCTGATGGAATGGGAGGGGGGGGTGATCGGCCATGAGGTGGAGTTCGACCCGGACGGTTCGATCCATTCGCTTCGCTTCAACAGAGAGACGAACGAAATTGAGACAAGCGAGGGTGCCATGCTTTCGCGGCCCATCTGAGGCTCAACCGATCCCCCACGGACTTGCTGGGCCGCGAAAGCATGGTTCTCCATCAATGCCGCATGTCTTCCCATGGATCCGCACCATCGAAAACAGGTCCGCAGTTACAACACACCGGGCCATGCCCACGAGTTGACGTTCTCCTGCTATCGCAGGTTGCCGCTCCTCAGCCGCGAGCGCACCCGTCAGTGGTTTCTTGACGCCTTGGACGCGGCGCGTCGTCGTCGCCACTTGGCCCTGTGGGCGTACGTCGTCATGCCCGAACACGTTCACGTCATCGTTTGGCCCCGAGAACCCGTCTACGAAGTGCGGCTGATCCGAACCGCCCTCAAGGTTCCGGTACAACGCAAAGCCCTGGCGTTCCTGCGATCCAATGCCCCGGAATTCCTGAATCAGCTGCGGGACGCACAGCCGAACGGCGCCTTGCATTACCGTTTCTGGCAGCGGGGCGGCGGCTACGACCGCAACATTACGGACCCTACCACGCTTCGGACCATGATCGAGTATATCCACAACAACCCGGTGCGCCGCGGACTCGTCGCCCGGCCGGAGGATTGGCCGTGGTCCAGCGCTCGATTCTACGAAGGAGCCCGAGATGTGCCTTTGCGAATGGATCCTCTTCCGGGCCTCGAATGGGGAATGAGTCAGTGAGGGCGAACATGCTTTCGCGGCCCAGGCACGGCTTCGGATGAGTGATACGGCCTGGGAAGGCCCGCGAAAGCATGCCACCCGATTCTCCCCAACAGTAGCCGCCACGCCGCTCACCTCTATTCCCGCAGCCGAAACAGCTTCCGCAGCGCATCCAGCAGCGTATGCCCCGGCGCGTCCGCCTGCTGATCCTCGGTCAGCGTGCTGATGGGACCGTGCAAGAATTGATTCTGCAATTTCACGAAAGCGTATTCGATATATTTCCGATCTTCCTCATTCAGCCGGCCGTTGATCTTCTCGAACAGCTTGCGCACCACCTCCTCGCGCTTGGCCTCCAGGTCCTGCGTCAGCCGTTCGATCACCGGGCCGTGCCGCCGGCGCCGCCATTCCTTGAGGAAGCGCTGCGTCTCCTGCTCGACCAGCGCCTCGGCGGGGCCGACGTGCTTGCGGCGGACGGCCAGCACGGCTTCCTGAACGCGCTTGAGATCGTCGATGTTGAATAAGCAGGTGCGGTCGCCGTCGTGGATGGCGGGATCGAAGTCGCGCGGCACGGCGATGTCGAGGATGACGATCGGCCCGCCGATCCGCTGGGCGGCGATGCGGCGGTAGCGCTCCTGCGTGACGATCGGTTCCGGCGCCCCGGTGGTGCTCAGCACGATGTCGGCCCGCGCCAGCATTTCGTCGAGCCGCTCCCACGGCACGGCCTCGCCGCCGCAGCCACGCGCCACCGCTTGCGCCTTTTCCGGACTGCGATTGGCCACGAAGATGCGCTTCGGCTCCAGCCGGCGCAGGTGCTTCAGCGTCAATTCGCCCATCTTGCCGGCGCCGATGACCAGGATCGTCTTGTCGCCGAAATGGTCGAAGACCTGGCGGACGTAATCGACGGCGGCGCTGGAAACGGAAGCGTGGCCGCCGGCGATGCCGGTTTCCGTGCGGACTCGCTTGGCGACGCGGCGGGCGTGGGGAAACAGGGCGTGCAGCAGCGGGCCGGGGCCGGAATACCTATGGCCTATCTCATAGGCTTTTTTCACTTGCCCGGCGATCTGCCCTTCGCCGACGATGAGGCTGTCGAGACTGGCGGCCACGCGAAACAGGTGACGGACGGCGGCGTCGTTCTGGTGGACGTAGAGGTGCGGCCGTAAATCGGCGGCGGGCAGGCCATGGAAGTCGGCGAGGAAGCCGCAGACAGCATCGGCGTCGAGCGGCGTGGTCGCACGCGTGGCCCGATCGAGGACGCGAGCCAGGTACAGCTCGACGCGGTTGCACGTGCTGAGGATGACGGCCTCGCAGTCGAGGCGCGTGCTGACGGCGTCGAGGGCTGCGGCGAGCTGGTCTTCGCGGAAAGCCAGACGCTCGCGGACGGCGACGGGCGTGTTGCGATGGCTGCAGCCGACGGCGAGGAGGATCATCACGCGCCTCCCCCCAGCGGATGGTGCTCCAGGACCAGGCACACGAGCAGCAGGACGAACGCGGCGATGGTCAGCAGGGCGAAGGCCCGTCCCCGGACGCGCCAGGCGTAACGGAGGACGAGCAGCACGAGAAAGGCCAACCACAGAACGGCGGCGCCGACGATGCGCGGATTGGTCGGCGACGCCTGATTCTGAATAAGCACGAACAGGCCGACCACAAGCCCGGCCGTCAGGAGCGGAAAGGCGAGATCGACGGCTCGGCGGTTCATCTGTTCCAGGCGTTCCAGGCTGAGCAGGCGCAGGCCCCAGCGCGGCGGCGTCTTGGCGCGGAGTCGATGGGCCTGGATGAGGTACATGACGCCGGCCAAGAAGCCGACGCAGACGCCGACGGCCGCCAGCAGAAGCAGACCGACGTGGAGGAAGCCCCAGAAGCGGTCGGCGGCCGGCGGCAGCGGGTCGGCGTCCGGTCCCATCTTGGCGCTGAGGCCGATCAGGCCGAGGACCAGCGGCAGTACGAACACGCCCCACGACATTTTGCGATAATGGATAGAGCCGTACAGGTAAAAGATGGCGAGGACCCACGCCAGCAGAATCATCCAGCCGACTGGCCGCACGGCCAGGTAAATGGATTGCGCGAGCAGACCGGCCGCTCCGAAGCCGACCGCGAGATAATAGAGGATCGGCCGTGAGCGGAACTGGCGCCACAGCTCCAACCCCAGCGCCACGGCGTAGCTGGACGCGAAACAGACGAGCGTGACTCCGTACACGGACTTCCTCGTTCGACGACGGCAGGAGCGCGCGAGACGTAATCGGGCAGATGGGTATTATAGCGGACGGGGCGGTTCTTCGCTCGCCTGGCCCAACTGCCGCAGCCATTCCTGCCGCACCGCATCCACGCCGTCGCGCCGCAGGCGCTGCAGCCAAATCCATTGCGCCCAGCGCGCGAACAGCAGCCGGCGGCGGTCCGCGTCGCTGACGGCTTGCAAGACCAACGGCCGCAGCTCAGCCAGCAGCGCGGCCCATCGGCCAAAGTCGTCGTCGAACTGTTCTTCGAGCCGCCGCCGAATTTCGCGCGCCAGCGCTGGCGCCGCCCCGCCCGTTCCGACGGCCACAACGACGTCGCCGCGCCGGAACACGGCCGGGAGCATGAAATCGCCCGTTTTCGGATCGGAAGCGGAGTTGACCCAGACGCCGCGTTCCCTGGCGTCGGCGACGAGGCGAGCGTTCACCTCCGCGGGGCCGGCGGCGAAGGCGAGGAAGGCGCCGTCGAGGTGGCCGGCGGCGTACGGTTCGGTGCGCCAGTCCAGGGCGGAATGCGTTTCGTTTGCCGGCCGCGGGTCGAGGCAGACGAGACGGACCCGGGCGCCGGCCGCGAGCGCGGCGGCGGCCTTGCGCTGGCCGACGGGGCCGCCGCCGACTGCGAGGACAAGGCGGTCGGTCAGGTTGACGAAGAGGGGGAACATGGTTGCTGCAACGAAGAGGACCGATGGTCTGGCGGCGCGGCGCGATGGATTTCCAAGCAAAGAGGCGGCTGGAAGCGCGACGGATGCAGCTCCTTTATGGAGTTGAGACCCAAAAGCCTACGGCCAAGCCCCCTTTGTCTTCCAACCCAACTCCCGCTCCGACTGACGCGAGGTCCTTCCCGATCGCTGTCCGGCCGGTCCTGTCGCGGACGATTCTCCTTGGCGTTCCCGGCGTCCGCGGGGCATAATCACGTCCGGCATCGTCTTTCCCGAACCCGCGCCCGGAAACCGGAACGCATCCGCCATGAAGCCC
>DATKHW010000568.1:0-21590 GCA_035546275.1 Gemmataceae bacterium | reverse complement strand
AATTAAGCTCAGGCAAGCGGCGGAGCTTGTCCCCGCCGTTTGGACCGGATCCAGTCCTCGGGGGCGCTGCGTTATCCAATGCCGCCGGGATAAACCCGGCGGCTTGCCTCCTTGGCGCGTCCTTTATTTATTCAGCACCTCATCCAAATTCATCAGCTCATTGGCCGTCATCGTCCACGCCGCCAGCGTCGCCGGGTCCAGCGACGCATCCGCCTTCGACTCGCCCACTGCAATCAGCTTCTTCGCCTCGTCGGCGTGCGCCTTGTAGTAGCCGAGCAGGTCGGCCAGCGACCCCTGCAAGATCTTCGTCTCTTCCGGCCGCAGCGGTCGGCACAGCACGCGCCGCGCCATGAAATCGAGGCCGCCGTTCTTCTGGAGCGCCGACTGCGCCAGGAACCGGGCCGCCTCCACGAATTGCGGGTCGTTCAGCGTCACCAACGCCTGCAGCGGCGTATCGGTCCGCTCGCGGCGCACCGTGCAGACCTCGCGCGTCGGGGCGTTGAAGATGTCCATCGACGCCGGCGGAGCGGCCCGCTTCCACAAGGTATACATACTGCGGCGATACAATTTATCGCCGTCGTCCTGCTTGTAATTGCGCGTGTCGCTGCCGATCATGGCGACCGCCTCCCAGACCCCCGGCGGCTGATACGGCCGGACGCTCGGGCCGCCGATCTTGCGCACCAGCAGGCCGCTCGACGCCAGGGCGCAGTCGCGGATCATTTCGGCGTCCATGCGGAAGCGCGGGCCGCGCGAGATGAGTCGATTCGCCGGATCCTTTTCCAGCTTTTCCTTCGTGGCGACGCCCGATTGGCGGTAGGCGGCGGACATCACCATCAGCTTGAACATGTGCTTGACGTCCCAGCCCGATTCGCGGAACTCCACCGCCAGCCAGTCCAGCAACTCCTGGTTCACCGGCATCTCGCCGGCCACGCCGAAATCCTCCGCCGTGCGGACGATGCCGATCCCGAACAGCTCCTGCCAGTAGCGGTTGACGGTGACGCGGGCGGTCAGCGGATTCTCCGGCTGCATCAGCCACTCGGCGAAGCCGAGTCGATTGCGCGGCAGGTCGGGCGGCATCGGATGGAGCGCGACTGGCGTCGCTGGCGTCACCTTGTCGCGCCGCTTGTCATAGTCGCCGCGGTAGAGGACGTACGCCGTCGGCGGCTCCGGTTTCTCCTGCATGACATAGGCCGTCTCGCCGCGGGCCTTGATCGCTGCCTCCTCAGCCTGCAGGTCTCCCGCTTTCTTGGTCAGGTCGCGGAACTCCGCATCCATCGTCGGCAGCCACCATTCCAGCAGCTCGTTCTTTTCCGCTTCGGTGCGCTTGGCCGCCGGCTCCTCCGCCAACCAGGCGGCACGCGGCGTCCGCATCACACGGCCGACCTCGTCGCCGGACAGACTGCGGTTGTAGATGCGGAGGTCCTGGATTTCCAAACCGTCAATGCGCGACGTGCTATGCCGCTGGGCGAATTTCAGCGGCACGGTCGTGCGGATTGTGCTTTTCAGCGCGTCGGCCTCGACCGTCGTTTCCTGGGGCGCGCCGTTGACGTAGACGTGGACGCCGGAAGCCTTAGCCGACCCGTCATAGGCGATAAACACGTGGTTCCATTCACCGACCTTGATCGGATTCTTCGACACCACTTTGAGGGCGTCGGTCTGCCACTTGCTGATGATGTGGGCGCCGATGCGGTCGTTCTGCACCCACAGGTCCCAGCCGCGGAAGTCGTGCTGGTCGTCCATGCGAGCGATGACGGCGCCCCCGGGGACGCTCTTCGGAATCTTCACCCAGGCCCCGTAAGAGAAACCTTGATGGAGATCAAAGTCGCCCACGTCGGCCAGCTCCACGGCCGTGCCGGGGTCGCATTTGAACGCTTTCGATGCGACGTGGCCGGCGTCCCAGACCACGCCCGACGGCAGCGCCAGCGCCCGCGTCTTGCCTTCCACCGTCAGGTTGACCGTCTTGCCCTCGCCTTCGCTCAGCGGGGCGTGGAAGCACAAACCCTCACTCGGCGTCATCGACGCCATCTGGTCCGGCGCGGCCGACGCCAGCCACTTGTCAAAATCGGCGCGGGCCGCCTGCTTGCGAGCCTCCACCTGCTTGCGGGCCTCCGCCAACTCCTTGCCCACAACGTCCCAGCGCGCCCGGTCTTCCGGCCGCGGCACAAGGATGACCGGCGGCGTGTTCGGGATGTTGCCGTCCATCGCCCCCTGCGTCGTGTTGTTGAAGTAAGCGGACATCGAGTAGAAGTCTTTCTGGCTGATCGGGTCGAACTTGTGGTCGTGGCAGACCGCGCAGTTGAAGGTCATTCCGAGCCAGACCCGTGCCGTCGCTTCGGTGCGGTCGCGCGTGTAGAGGACGAGGTACTCCTCTGGGATGAGGCCGCCCTCGTTGGACGTGATGTTGCAGCGGTTGAAGCCGGTCGCGACCAATTGATCCAAAGTCGGCTTGGGCAGCAAGTCGCCGCCGACCTGCTCGATGGTGAACTGGTCGAACGGCTTGTTCTGGTTGAAGGCGTTGATGACCCAGTCGCGGTAGGCCCAGATGTCGCGGTAGTTGTCGAAATGGATGCCGTGCGTGTCGGCGTAGCGGGCCGCGTCCAGCCAGTAGCGCGCCCGGTGCTCGCCGTAGGTCGGCGACGCCAGCAGCTTATCGACGTATTTCTCGTAGGCGTCCGGGGCCGGGTCCTTGACGAACGCCTCCAGCTCCTCCGGCGCCGGCGGCAGGCCGGTCAGGTCGAGGCAGACGCGGCGGCCCAGCGTCCAGCGGTCGGCCTCCGGCGCCGGCGCTAATCTCTCCTTTTCCAGCCCGGCAAGGACGAAATTATCAACGGGGTTGCGGACCCAGGCGGCGTCCTTCACCGCGGGCGGCGGCACGCGCTTCGGCGGGATGAGCGACCAATGGAGCTGGTACTCGGCGCCTTCGGCGATCCAGCGGGCCAGCGTTTCCTTTTGCGCGTCCGTGAGCTTCTTGCCGGACTTAGGCGGCGGCATCTTTCGACTGCTCATGTCCGAGTTGATGCGCTCGACCAGCTGGCTGTCGTCGGGCTTGCCAGGGATGTACGCTTTCGACTTGATCGCATCGTCGCGGCGGTCGAGGCGCAAGTCGGCTTTGCGGGCGGCGCTGTCGGGGCCGTGGCAGGCGAAGCAATTCGCCGCCAGGATCGGCCGCACGTCGCGGTTGTATTCCAGCTTGTCGGCCCTTGCCGATGACAACGTGACAAGGTGACTAGGCGACAAGGTGAGGGCCAGCGGCAGCACCCACAATAGCGTGTCGCGGATCAATGTCGTTCGCATCGCATTCTCTCCCAGGCTTCCGTTCACCCTGTCACCTTGTCATCCGCGAAGGCACGGCCCGGCTCCAATAGCGCAGACCGGAGCGGATGTGACTCGCCATGGCGCGGGCGGCAGCCGTCGGGTCGCCGGCCAACAGCGCCTCGACAATGGCGAGGTGCTCGTGGGCTTCCTCGGCCAGGCGGTGGTAATCGTTGCAGGCGGCGTCATGCTCCCAGGCCACATCGCGGAAGACGCGGAAGAGCGTCTTGAGCCGGCTGATTTCCTGGGCCAAAAAGCTGTTTCCGCATGAGTCGGCGATCAGGTCGTGCAGCCGGCTGTCCACGGCCCGCGCCTCGGCGACGAAGCGGGCACCGGACGGCGACCTCACGGCGATCATCTTCCGCAGATCGTCGGCCAGGGCATGCAGCGCGGCCAAATCGGTCCGGCCGCACGCCGAGCGCGTCGCCTCACACTCCAGCGCTCTTCGCACTTGACATACTTCACGGACCTCTTTTGGCGATACCCGCCGCACGACGGCGCCGCGGTTCGGCAAGAGATCGATTACGCCGACGCCGGCTAGCGTTATCAGCGCCTCGCGGATCGGCGTATGGCTGACGCCAAAGCGCTGTGCCAATTCCTGGGTAACGAGATGCTCGCCGGCGCGCAGCCGGCCGTGGACCACGTCGGCCATCAGCGACTGGACGATCCCTTGGCGGCGCAATCCGCGTGTGGACGAAAAGGTTTCGATTCGGCGGGAATCGGACAATGCTCGGACTCCGGTTGGCAGGCGCATTACAGTAGTGGGCGGCGGTGGGAACGCCGTTTGCGGTCGCGGCGTCTATTAATCTACGATAACCGAATGGCATAAGCTGTCAAGGAGATTCTGTAGAATTTGCATCGAGTTGTATAGAAGCATCCTCGATCGTCCTGTGGCCGATTCCTCTCGCTCCGGCTTTCCCAACGGGTCCTTGCCCTCCGAAAGCCATTCGAGGTTGAAACGAGCCAGCGTCAGCGTATGCGTGGCGAAATGGTCCTTGCCGGCGTTAATGCCGCATTCGTAGTGACAGTAGATAGCGTCGCCTGGGCCGACTGCCAGATCTCATCATCGCAGTGTCTGCCTTGTCCTGGCTCTTCGCCGCCCCTTCCGTGTTACTGTAAGCCTTTCCACCGTTGCCGAAACGAGGTCGCCGCCGGCGCCGGGAAATCCCGCGTCGCCGTCCACCCCGACGCTGGCCCCGGCATCCAACGCAGCCATCCGTTGCGCGCAAACGGCCGCAGCGTCAGCCGCGCAGCCCACAACGCCAGCCGATACAGCCACGGCCGCCGCAGCACCGCCGCCGCCAGCACGTACGCCAGCCGTTCCAGTGGGTTCTTCCGCGCCTGGCCCCGGGTTTGCAATTCGCGCAGGCCGATGAGCATATGCGGGATGTTGATTTTGACCGGGCAAGCGGCCTGGCATGCGCCGCACAGTGAGGACGCATGGGGCAGGTGCGGATTGGCGCCGATGCTGTCGTACAGCGGCGTCAGGATGCTGCCGATTGGGCCGGAGTAGACGCCGCCGTAGGCGTGGCCGCCGATGCGGCGGTAAACGGGGCAGGCGTTGAGGCACGCCCCGCAACGGATGCACTGCAAGCTCTCGCGAAACGGCGTGGCCAGCACCCGCGATCGGCCGTTGTCCAGCAGCACCAGGTGAAACTCGTCCGGCCCGTCCTGCTCGCGGCGGCGGCGCGGACCGGTAATCATGGTGGTGTAAACGGACAGCGTTTGTCCGGTAGCGCCGCGCGCCAGCAGCTTCAAGAACACCGGCAAATCGATCCACCGTGGGATGACCTTTTCGATTCCCATCAGAGCTACGTGAACGCGGGGGCAGGTCGTCGTCAGCCGTGCATTGCCCTCGTTGGAAACCAACACGATCGTGCCGGTTTCGGCGACGGCGAAGTTGGCGCCTGTGATTCCCATATCGGCCCGCGCGAATTTTTCGCGCAGCAATCGGCGGCCCGCCTTCGCCAGCAGCCCGGGTTCGTCCGGCAACGTCTGGCCCGTGTGCTCCGACAAGATGCGGGCGATGCTCTCCCGCGTGTGGTGGACGGCTGGGGCGACGAGGTGCGACGGCCGTTCGCCGGCCAGCTGAATAATAAACTCGCCGAAATCCGTTTCCGTCGCTTCAAGGCCCGCCGCCTCGAGCGCCGGATTGAGATGCACTTCCTCCGTGGTCATCGACTTGGACTTGACGATGCGCTTGCACCCGGATTGCCGAGCGATCTCGACAATGATGCGCCGAGCGTCCTCCGCCGTCGCGGCCCAATGGACGCGGCCGCCCACGCGCAGGACGGACGCTTCCAGCTGCTCAAGATAGCGGTCAAGATGAGCCAGCGCGTGTTCCTTGATGCGCTTGGCGTGGTCGCGCACGGCGGAGCTGTCGGTGAGGGCGGCGTAGCCGCGGCGGTTGCCGGCCATCAGCGTGTCGGTCAACCGTACCAGCGCCGCCTGCAACGGCGGGTCGCCCAGCGCCTGGCCGACCGCGCCGCGGAATTCGTGATGCTCATGCCGCGCATAATTAGTCATCAGGGGTCTCTTTAGCATCAGGATGACGCGTGCGCGGGATGTTCTTGTAAGGAAACGCGACCCATAAGAACGCGCCGATCCCCAGGCCGGTCGCGCCGCCTACCCAGATCGGCGTCGCCGGGTCGAAGTGCTGGACAGCGGCGTAGTAGGCGCTCCACAAGGCTCCAACCGCCGCGCCGAGCAACGTCGGGATGACGACCCAGCGCAGGCCGCGGACCGGACGAGGCGGGTCCCCTTGCTCCGACGTCTGGGGCGGCGCGGCCTCGGCCTGCGGTTCGTCCACCTGGTCATCCATGCGAATTCGCTCTCCTATGTCTTTTCCAGTATTTCGGCCAGGTGCATGGCGCGCACAGCCGAGCCGCGCCGGCGCAGGCAGCCGGCGATGTTCATCAGGCAGCCGGCGTCCGTCGCCGTCACCACGTCCACGCCGGCTTTTTCGATGAACGCCGCCTTGTCGCGGACCATCGCGCCGCTGATCTCCGGGTAGCGCACCGAAAACGAGCCGCCAAAGCCACAGCACTCGTCCACTCGCTCCAGCGGCACATACTCCAGGCCGCGCACTCCCCGCAACAAACGTTCCGGCTCCGTCAGCAGACCGAGTCCGCGCAAGTGGCAGGCCATATGGTACGTCGCCCGGACCGCGAATCGTGCGCCAACGTCTTCCACGCCCAGCATGTTTACCAGGAAATCCGACAATTCATGCGTGCGCTGCGCCAGATCCTCCGCGCGCCGCCGCCAGGACGGGTCGTCGTGGAATAATTCCGGATATTCCAGCTTTACCATGGCGGTGCAAGAACCTGACGGCGTCACTACTGTTTCGGGACCGCTGAAAGTGCGAATCGTGTGCCGCGCCAAGTCCCTGGCTTCGTTCCTGTAGCCGCTGTTAAAGTGCGGCTGGCCGCAGCAGGTCTGGGCTGTTGGGAAGCCGACCTCGACGCCCAGGCGACGCAACAGCCGCACTGTCGCCGCCGCCCCGTCGGGAAAAAGCGCGTCGCCCAAGCACGTCGCTAGTAAAGAGACTTTCATCATCCGTCACAACAAGCGGCGGCTTTGCTCTTCCAGGCCGGCGTTCAAGAAGCGCAGCGCCCGCTCCGCCATGTGGTTGAAGTATCGCCACGAGAAGCCGCCGGCTCGCGTTTCCAGGTCGCAGTCGTGCTCCACTCCGAGGGCCGACAGCTTTTCATGCAATCGATCCGCCCCGCGATTCCACGGGTCGTCGGGGGCGCTGCAAAAAAACTGGTGCAGGGGAAAGCGGCTGGGGTGGACGTGCATCGGCGCCGTGTCCTGACGGCACTGCTCCTTGCTGTCGTAGAGCGCGTCGATCGGCGTGCCGTGGCCATAGAGTTCATGGTACTCAATAGACGGAGCGATGGCGGCGACGACGGGAAAGAGATGGGGATGTTTGAACGCCAACCGCAGCGCCCCTTGTCCACCCATGCCGACGCCGAGGAGCCCGACGGCCGGAGGCGCAAGGCCCCAACGGCCTCCGAATGCCGGCAGCGTATTTTCCAGCAAATGCCGCTCCGGCGATATAGCCGAGTCGAATTCGGAACATATTCGATTAGCCCACCAGCAGCGCCCGCCGTGCGGACAAATGCAGGCCATGCGGAATTCATCAAAGAATCGGGTGAACGCAGGCCGGTCGCGCAGCGTGTGGAGTCCGACGCCGTGAAGATGCAGGACGCCGAAGCGCGGCGAATCTTGGCCCGGCGGATCGTATAGATCGGCGGTTTTGCCGGCGAATTCCGCGGTGGACCAGATGCCTTCCATGCCCGCATTCTATCAGGCTCTCCCTGTGCAATGCAGTCACTCGTCGGGATCGAGCCGGATATAGGTTCCGCCGTTGTCAGCCGCCAGCCGATGCAGGGAGCCGTCGGCCCGCGACGCGGCGGCACCCACCTGGACGGCGTGGATGACGGTACGACGGCGGTTCAGGCGGGTGGCCGCTCGCACGTCGTCGGATGAGAGATCGTCGGCGTCGGTGAGGAGAAACAAGACGTCGGGCTGAAGAGCGAGGCCGCGGCGGAGGGCAAGACCGTCGTCGGTGCCGCCGCTGGCGCGCCAAGTCGCAACAGTTTCCGCGACCAGTCGCAGCGTGTCGTCATCCGCGGAGAGGAAGCCCGTTCGGCCCGCGATGGACAGCGGTTCCGCTTCATGGTTATAGGCGATGATCTGGAATCGGGCCGCGGAGGGAAGCCGGTGCAAGCTGGCGAGGACCTCGCGCCGGGCTCGGGCCAAAGCGCCGTGAAAGCCCATGCTTATGGAACGATCGACGACATAAACAACGGTCGTCGCATCCTTGCCGACCGGCAGGGCGCAGGGGCCGCCGCCGCCCGTGCCGTATCCGCCGCCGGCTGACGCTGGGCCTGAGGCAGCCACGCCGCCTGCTGCGGCCACAGTCGGAGGCGCCGGCGGTCCGAGCGCCGACCTCGGCGGATCGACGATCGTCACGGGGAACGACGCGGGCTGCACGAGCGAGTCGACACGCTTCGGCGGCGAGTTGGGCGCGTATGGCCCCGGCGGCGGCGCCGATGAAAGCTCCAGTCCTATGGGCGGATAATCATCCGCGATTTGTGTTGGGTCAACGGCGGCCGCCGTCGACGTCGCCGTGTGCATCGGCGCAAGCCAAAGGGCCAGCGCAACCAGGCCGTGCAGCCCAAGCGACAGGAGCACGGCAGCGGCGATGCGCATGGCGGACGGCTGTCGGCGCCATAAGTACATACGCGACCTTCCTAATCCGTTTTAGTGCGACGCTCCTGGTTGCAGCGGCGCGGCGCGTTCACTTCCGCCAAACGGGTTCGCCGGCGGAGGCTGCGGCGCGGCGATAGCCGCGGCAAGGCGCAACCAAAAAGCGTCGTCGGCGTCCTTGTCCCAGTGGATGGTCAACTGTGTCTCGTCGCCGTGGTCGGTCTTGCGAGCTTTTAGCAGCAGAGTGAAGCGCTTGCCGCTGGGCGATTGCGCGGCGATCTTGACCGTTGCATCGTCCGTCCGATTCATCACAAAAAAGATCTGCAAATCATTGAACGCCTTTTGCGTCATGGCCGCCGTCGCATCCAGCGAAGCGGCCACGACCGGGTCGCCTTTCGTCGTGCCGAAGGCATTCAGCGAAAACGAATCCAGCGTACAACCGCCGAGGAGGCACAAACAGGCGCCGGCCGCGCCGAGCCAGCCAAAGAACCTGGTCATGGTAAACCCCGTTCTCTGTTCCAATGGAAACGGGGCGACGATAGCCGGCCCGCGGCGGCGAGGCAAGTCCAATCAACGAACCGCTTTCTCGGCGCTCATACCATTCCCCACCGCCGCCGCAGAAACCACTCCACCGCCAGCGTCGCCGTGAACAGCACGAAAAACAGCACGAAGAACGGCGACCACGACGCCGAATTCCAGTCCGGCTTCTCGTCCATCTTCGGCTTCATCTTCGCCGGCGCCGGCGGCAAGTGTTCGAGGAAATCCGCCAGGCTCGTCCCGCGCCGGTACTCCCCGCGGCCTTCGTCGGCCAGCTTTTTTAGGAAATCCTCGTCGGCCGCCCATTCGGCCATTTCCACGTCCTCTTCGTAAGCGAAAAACCGCGCTGTCGCATCGGCGTTGACATCCTGGCCGCTCGCGTCTTTCCCACGGCCTTTTGCATGAATCACGTATTCGCCGGCTGCTTTGGGCCGGAAGACGCCGCGGTCCTCGCCGCCTTCCTGGGTCGCCGTTACGGCATGATGCTCGCCAGCGTCGCCCGGGCCGATCACTTCGACCTCATACCGGCCGCCCTGGATTTCCTGGCCGTTCTTGCTGATCAGGCGCAGCGTGAAGCCGAGGTCGTCGCCGACGGCGATCGAGCGCACGTCCGGCTCGATCCGCAGCTGGTCGTTGGTGTCGTCCTGCCGGGCCAGCCATAGAACCATTTGCCGCCAAAAACGATCGTGCTTTTCTTTGCTATCGGCGTCGTGAATCCAGTGGTCTGTCGTGTCGCCCGCGAACGCCAGCACCCGGCCCTTGCCGTAGTCGCGGGACACCAGCAGAGGATAGGGTCGATTCGTTTGCGGGTCTGTTTCCCCTGATTGTGCCAGGATCGTTGCATTGCCTCCTGCCGGGGCCAGGCGATTGGCGCCTTGCAGACCTAGCGGATTCTGCATGTTCGTCCACGCCGCCGTCTCCGCATTCGCATCGCCGGCCGCAAGGCCCACCACGTGGCTGTAAAGCCGCAGACCGTCCTCCGTTGGCAACATCTCGAGGCCGGACCCCAATCGGCTCTCCACCTGCCCACGCACATTCAGATCCACCGGCAAAATCTGCTCGATGACAGTGCCCTTCCAGTCGCCGACGTCTTCGCCATGCGGCCCCGCGCCGGGCGTGCCGCCGAAGCTGGCGTAGCCGCCGATCATCAGAAAGCCGGCGCCGCGCTCCACCTGCTCGCGGATTTGATCCAGCACGGTCGGCTGGATCGCCCTCATCTGCGCCGCCGTCACATCGCCGATGATGATGACGTCATATTTTTGCTCGTTGAAATCAAACAGCTTGGCCGTATCGCCCGCGGCCGGTGCGCCGCCGAGCAAGAGCGGCTTGACCTGGATGCGCTGATCGCCGGCCAGGGCGTCGTAGATGACGCCGAATTCGCGCCGCCACTTGTCGATCAGCAGCACGTTGAGGCCGCCCTTGATGACCGTGACGATCGTGTCGCGCCGGTCGTCGTCGGGGTTCTTGTCGCCGGCCGGCGGATCGACCTTCACCGTCACCTTGACTTCGCCGGCGCGGTCGGGGGCGTCGCACTCCATCACCACCTTGTTGCCGGTGGTCAGCGGCAACGGCAGGTCTTTCAGCACCTTCACCTTTTCGAAGCTGAGCTTCTTGCCGTTCGGGGAGGTCTCCGCCTTGTTGATTTGAACCTCCTTGTCGTCTAGCAAAAGATGAATATCAACTTTGTGGTTCTCGAACCCGCGAGCGTCGATCGTGGCCCGCACGGTGATTTTGCCTTTGGTCCGCACGACGGTCGGCAGGGCGACGACCTTGGCCACGGCCACGTCGCTCTGGCCGTTGGGCGTGTTCTTGCTGCCGAAGCCGAAGGTATAAATCGGGCCCAGCCGCCGCCAGCGGCCGGCCTCCGTGAATGGGTTGACGTCCTGATCGTCGTTGTCTCGGCCGTCGCTCAGCACAGCCAGGCCGCGCACGCGCTTGTCGCCGTTTTGCCCCGCCAGCCAGTGCAGCATGGCGCCGATCCGCGTGCGCTTGCCGTCCGGCTCGCCCGGCTTATCCGGCGAAAACGGCTCTGCCTTGTCGCCGAAGCGGCAAAACTCCACGTGAACGTTTTGCTCCTTCTGCAGCTTATCCAGCGCCGGACCGGCGTCGTGCAGAGACTGCATCAGGACGTCCCAACGCCGCTGATCGGATTCGTCCTGGATCGTCATACTCTTGGACGCGTCAACGACGATATAGAAGACCGCAGCGCCGCCCTCGCCGTCGCGTGGAACCGCCAGCGACGGCCGAAGGATGGCCAGGATGGCCAGCAGGAAGGCGGCCGTGCGCAACGCCAGGATCACGGCGATTCGACGCGGCGGCTTGCCGGAACCGAGGTACGCGGTCGCAGTCAGCCCGACCAGGGCCATGGGACCGACGTACAGCAGTACAAGGCCAACGCCAGCGAGCCGCGCCAGCCACACGCCGCCGACGGTCATCTCCAGCGATGTTTCCCAGGCGTGGCCGATGGCGGCCCACGCTAGCAGCCCAGCGACGATGAGGCCGCAGCCGACGATCAAGCGGCGCCGACGCCATGCCGCGGTTTGGCGGACAAGCAGGATCGGCAACGCCAGCGCCACGACGCCGGCCATGAGGACGGCGGCGACGACGGACGGCGGCGCCGACGACAGCCCCTGGAACAGCCACTGCCACGGTTCGATGGGGCGGATTTGCAGCGTCATGACGGCGCCTGTTCCCCCTCCGGCCTGCCCGCCGCGGCGGACGACGGCCGTTCGTAGAAGCGGTTCGCCAGCAGTCCCTCGAAGGTCAGGAACAGCAGCGTCAGGACCATCAGCAGCGGCAGCAGCGGGACAGGCGCCGTCGGCGGCTCCGGCGCCGTCATGGCTGCGGTTCTCTCGCGCAGGGTCGCGTCCAGACTGACGCCCGGCTGCGCCGCGACGACGGAACCCGGCCCAAGCGCCCTCTCGATTTCCTGAGCCGGCAGCCGGTCCAGCTGCGATTCGCCCGGCGAGACGTTTAGGCTAAAGGCCGTGAACAAGTTGCGATTGGGGTCGAAAACAGAATAAAGACCGGGCGCCGAGGCCGCGCCGATTTTCAGCGACCGGTCCTTGTCGTCCACCGTGATGCTGCGCTCCGATTCGCTCAGGTCCGGATCGGGCGAATTCAGACGGTAGACGCCGCGCGCTGCCGAGGGCGGCAGCGGCAGCTCGATCGGGGTGCCGCAGACGAAGTTCAGGTCCTCCGCCGAGGAGTCGCCCGCCAGGAATTTGCACGCTTCGTTGATTAGCACAGGGCCGAAGCTGGATTCGTAGAAATTATTCCAACTTGGATCCGCGCTATCATTTGGACTCGGCCGATCCAGCCGCGTCGTGAAGAGCAGCACACGGCCCCGTTTCTCCTCCTTGTCTCCCTCGCCGCGCCGCAGGTCGACCAAGGCGGGCGATCCGTCGGCATAGGTGGACGCGACCAACGCCTGGTCCGCGATCGGCTCAACCTTCCAGTATCGCGTAACGAAAGGGAGCAGCGCATCATCGACGAAAAAGTCCCCCTCGGGTTTGTGCTTCCAGTCGTAGAACGGCCGGGTCAAAGGGTGGTTGTTCGGGAAATCCTCCCAGTAAATGGGCTTGCCGGGCGGCGCCGTGGCTACACGGAGCAGCTTGGCCGGCAGGAGTGGCAGCAGGGAGTTGTTCCATTTCGCCGGATCCGGCGTCTTAAGGGGCGGCACGATCGCCAGGCCGCCGCCGCTGTCGACGTAATCTTCCAGGGCCTTTCCCAACTCGGACGGAAGAGGTTCGGCCGTCTGGAACAGACAAACGACGCGGTAAGGTTCCAAATCCTTGAGGCTCAGCTTTGCCGCATCGGCGGACGATCGGACCTCGGACGCGAAGCCTTCGGCGGGATAATAAGCGAGATACGCCTTGAGGGCGGCGTCCCAGTAACGGACCGGCGCGGCGTCCTTCGGCGCCGTAACATCGGCGATCGCCAGCACTCGCCGGCCCGGCCGCTTGGCGTCGTCGCGCACAAAAAACGCGGCGTATCGGATGTTGTCAAACGGCAGATTGTCCGTGAACGGCCGATCGTCGGCCGCGCTGAACTTGACGACCACCTGGTGCGGTTCCATGACGACGCCGTCGGGCGATGCCGGCGGCCGCGCCGGCGTCGGCGCCTTCAGTTTGAATTCGACGACCGCGGGCGCTCTCGACCCGGCCGACATGCTGACATGCCGCGTCGCCAGGCTGCCGGCGCCGTCGAGCTGGCAGAGCAGGTTGGCGTCGAAATCGCCGCCCACCACCCGCACCGTGGCGGCGACCGTCACCTCGCCGCCAGGAGGAACGACCGTCGGCTTTACTTCGACTTTATCGATGCTTAAATTCACTGGATTGTCAACGCCAAGGTCGATGTACGCGGCCTGCACGCCATCCGGGATCTTGACGGCCCTGGCGGCGTCGGCGTCCCAGCTCGTCGTCGTGCGATCCGAAATGATGTAAAGCCGGCGCGACGACGGTTCACCATCATCGCTCGCCTTGGCCAGCAGCTCGGCGGCCCGTTCAATGCCGCCGACCAGCGGCGCTCGCACCGGCCGCGGCCGCAAGCCGTTGATGCGCGAACGGACCTGGGCAGGCGCAGTGATCCAGTCGTCATCGCCGTCATCCCCGCCGCCGGTGTCGATGACGGCGACGCGGCTGTCGGGCGGCAGATCGTGCAGCAATTCAAGGGCCCGCTGGCGCGCGTCGTCGAGCCGGCTGAGGCCGCCGACGCGGTAATCCATGCTGTAGCTGGAGTCAAAAACGAACACGACAGCCGCCGGCCGCGGCCGGGCGAGGCCCAGCCACGCCGCCCAGGCCCGCGGCAACGGCGCCTTGGGCTGCGCAACCGCCATAATGAGAGCCGCCAGCACGGCCATGCGCAGGAGCAGCAACAGCAGGTGTTGCAGGCGCATTTTGCGGCGGTTAATGAGGGAACGTTGACGCAAGAACTGGAACGCCGGGAACGGCAGCCGGCGCGGCTTCTGGCGCATGATGAGATGCACCAGCACCGGCACGGCCAGCAGCACCAGACCGGCCAGGAGATAGACGTTGAGAAATTCCATGCGAACGCAGCGGCCGGACGGGAAATCCGCGGGCGACTTCTACAGTATCCCACGGACCGCACTTCCCGTCCATCACAAGCGCGGCGCACTCAGCAGGTTGTTTCGCTCCAGCGCATAATGCCGGACGGCTTCTTGGATGACAGGCAGCGCCTCGGCGACGCCGAGCGGCGCGTCCACTACGACCTTTTTCCCCTCGAGCGTCTTGTAATCGAGGAAGAAGCGCTGCAGCTCGCGGAGCCGGTGCGGCGGTACGTCAGCGATGTCGTGTATTTCCGTATACTCCGGATCGTCGATGTGGATCGCGATGATCTTGTCGTCCTGGCCCTTTTCATCCAGCATCCGCATCACGCCGATAGCCCGCGCCCGCAGCAGCACGCCGAGCGCCACCTCCTCCTGACCCAGCACCAATACATCAAGCGGGTCGCCGTCCGGGCAGTAAGTCCGCGGAACGAAGCCGTAGTTGGCCGGATAGAACACGGCGCTGTACAGGACGCGATCCACGCGCAGCAGGCCGGTGCCCTTGTCTAGCTCGTACTTGACTTTCGACCCTTTGGGGATCTCAATATAGCACGGAAACCACAGTGACAAGTCGCCGGGCAGCGGCACGTCGTGCCAGGGGTGTGCGATCATGGTGCGTCCCTCCTCGTGGGGCAGGATTCCAATCCTGCCTCGGCGCGACGGCAGGTTTGGAAACCTGCCCCACGTCAAAACCGCCGCTGCCGCTGCAGCAGGTATTCCATCAGCGCCTTATCGAAACTCACACTGGTGTCGATTGGCACATAGTCGATCTGGCCGCGGGCGCACTCGACCCGGTACTTCTCGCGGAATTCCTCTACGGCCTGGAGATAATCTTTGCGCATCCCCTGCGCGTCCAGCGTCATCCGGTCCGGCGTCTCCACGTCCTCGAACTCGACCAGGCCGGTGAACGGAAAATGGACCTCGGCCTCGTCCAGCACATGGAACAGGATGATCTCGTGGCCGCGGTGGCGCAGGTGATGCAGGGCGCCTAGCACTGGGTCAGGGTCGGTCAAGAGGTCGCTGAAGAGCATGACGAGGCTCTTGCCGTGGACCATAGCCGCCAACTGGTGCAGGGCGGCGGCCGCGTCGGTGGCGCCGGTCGGTTTGAGGTTGGCCAGCACCGACAAGATCGATCCGAGATGAAGCCGTTTGCTGCGGGGCGGCAGGCTGACCTTGATGCTCGTATCGAACGCCACCAGGCCGACCGGGTCCTGCTGGCGGATCATCAGGTAACCGAGCGCCGCGGCCAGGCAGATGCAATAGTCGAACTTGGTCAATTCCTGACGGTAGGTGTAACCCATCGAGGCGCTCAGGTCCATGGCCAGGTAGCCGGTGACGTTGGTTTCGGCCTGGAATTTTTTGAGGTAGTATTTGTCGGTCTTGGCGAAGACGTTCCAATCGAGGTCCTTGAGGTCGTCGCCGGGGACGTACTTGCGGTGCTCCGAAAACTCGACGCTGAAGCCCTGAAACGGGCTGGCGTGCAGACCGGCCAGGAAGCCTTCCACGATGAAACGGGCGCGCAGGTCGAGCCGCGCCACCTGGCGGATGACTTCGGGCCTCAAGTATTTCTCGGCGGAGGCCATGTTTGATTGCACCACAGCGCGGCGCTGCGCAGCAAGGGCAAGGGTGCGCCGCCCCTATTGCTTCTTCTGCGCGAACAGCCACTTCATCATGGCCGCGTCCCGGTACGCGGGGACCCAGGAGGCGTGGCCCTCGCCGGGATAGATCGTGCAACCCGGATCGCCCCCGGCCTTCCGCAGCGCGTCGATCATGCCCAGCGTACGGCTCACTTTGACGGCGGGGTCCTTGGATCCGTGGAACGCCCAGATGGGAATACTGGCAATCTTTGGCGCCGTGTTTTCATCGCCGCCCCCGCAGATGGGCACGGCCGCTGCGAACAATTCCGGCCGCCGCGCGATTGCGTCCCATGTGCCATAGCCGCCCATCGATAGACCGGTAATGTAAATTCGCTTGGCGTCGATGGGATCGTCCTTTTGCATCTGGTCGATCAGGGCCAACACCAGCCGCATCGACTCCGACGGCTTCTCCGGCTGCACGGTCGTCTCGGCGCCCCAGTCCACGTCCACCCATTTCTCGTTGGCCGGGCATTGCGGAGCTATGAGGAAGCAGGGATATTGCGTGCGATTTTCCGGCTTCAAAAACTCCGGCACGCCGTGGACGAGCTGTTTCTCGTTGTCGTCGCCGCGCTCGCCGGCGCCGTGCAGGAACACCACCAGCGGATAGCGCCGCTTGGGGTCGACGGTCATCGGCTGCAGCAGGCGGTACAGCAGCTTTTTCCCATCCGCATCGGTGTACGTCTTCTTTTCGAGCAGGTCCAACGACCCCTCCTTCGGTTCGGCGTGAGCGGTCAACGGCGCCGCGGCCAAAACAGCCCCGGCGATCAAGGCGGCCAATGGTTTCATGGAGTGTGGTCCTTCTCACTAGGTGCGCGAATTATCCATCCAGCGGCCCGGCGCCGGCATGGGGCGGACAACCTGCGTCAAGATACGCTTGCAGCAGAATCTGCGCCGCCACCTTGTCGCGGCGCGCCTTGCGCTTCTTGTGCGTCAGGCCGGCGTTCCACAGCGCCGATTCGGCTTCGACCGTCGTGAATCGCTCGTCCCAGAACTGCACCGGCAAGCCCGTCGCTCGCGCCAACCAGGCGGCGAATGCTCGGGCTGCCGCTGCTTTTTGCCCTTCCCGGCCGCTCAAATGCACGGGCAATCCAACAACTAGTTCGGCGACCCTCTCCGCCTTCACGACTGACGCGAAGTATGCGGCGTCGCGCTCCCCGCTCTGGCGCGTGTACGTCGCCAAAGGGAAAGCAATCTTACGATCCGGGTCGCTGACCGCCAGGCCGACGCGCACGTCGCCATAATCCACGCCCAGCAGCCGGCCGGCGCTCACAGGTACTTCTCCAGCCCCTTTTTCTGTAGCAATTCCACCAGTTTCTTGACGGCGCTCTCCTCGCGGCGGTCGGCCACCAGCGTCGCGTCGCCGTCCTGAATGATGAGCAGATTGTTCACGCCGATCGTGCCGATCAGCCGGCCGGGATCGCCGACGATGACGCAGCCCTTGGTGTTGACGCCGGCGAACTCGGCCTGGATCGTGTTGTCGTCGGCGTCCTGCGGATTCATGCGCTCCAGGGCCAACCAGCTTCCGACGTCGTCCCAGCGATACGGCGCTTGCACGACTAGCACCTCCGGGGCGTGCTCCATCACGGCGTAGTCGATGCTGACTTTTTCCATCGCCTCGTATTCGGACCGCAAAACGGCGGCCCGATTCGGCCCCGCCCAGGCGTCGGCGATGCGCTGCACCGCCGAGTAGAGCAGCGGGCGCTGTTCCCGCAGCTGGGCCAGCACCGTCGCCGCCTTCCAAACGAAGATACCGCTGTTCCACAGGTACTCGCCGGAGACGAGAAAACGCTCAGCCAGGTCGGCGTTGGGCTTCTCGCGGAAGCCGCGCACACGCCACACCCCGACGCCGTTGCGGCGGCCTGCCTCGGCGCCGCGGTGGATGTAACCGAAGCCGGTCGACGGAAAGGTCGGCGGAATTCCGAACGTCACCAGGGCCGACGGATGCTCCTCGGCGGTCTGCACGGCGGCCTGCACGGCGCGGCGGAATTCCTGCACCGGTTCGATGACATGGTCGGCCGGCGTCGTCAGCATGACGGCTTCGGGGTCGTCGCGGGCGATCAGCGCGGCGCCCAGACCAATGCAAGGCGCCGTATCGCGTCCGCAAGGCTCCCCGACAATGCGACCGGCCGGCAGCGACGGCAATTGCTTGGCGGTTTCGGCCCAGTACGCCTCGCCGGTCACGATCCAGGTACGCTCCGGCGCCGCCAACCCTTCGACGCGATCCAGCGCCATCTGCACGAGCGAACGGTCGCCCGTCAGCGTCAGGAATTGCTTCGGCCGCGCCTTGCGGCTGCGAGGCCAGAACCGCGTGCCGCCGCCGCCGGCCATGATTACTGCGTGCAACATTGCATCTCCTTCCCGCCAGCACGCAGCGCCAGCAAGTGCTTCCGGTAGAGCACTTGCTGGCGCTGCGTGCTCGTTGTGCGTCTGCTACCCGAAATGCCGCGGCCCGTCAATCCTCGTATTCCGATCCACCTTGGCGACGAATTCCTCACGGTCCAGTGCGAAAAGCGGCCCGACTTCCAGCGCCACGGCCGCCCCGCCGTCCGGCTTCTTCGGCAAGCTCACGCCGGCCGCTTCCAGCCAGTCGCCCGCCAGATCGCTGATCGCTTGCTTCACCGCTTCCGGCGAGTCGGCGCCCGTCGCGTTCTTCAGCGGGGCGAACTCCTCGCGCCGGCTTGTCTCGACCACGACATAGCGCTCGGCCAAAGGCAGCACGTCAAAGATGAACCGCTCGAATTTCAGGGCGTTTTCCTTCTCGGGCTGCGCCATCCGGCCCGATTCGTCCAGATACGGGGCCTTCTTGCGTGCGACGTGAAACGGCAGCCGACCCCGGCCCGCCGTCGCCTGCGCCAGGAACTCGACGTCGAAATAATGGATGGCCGGACTGCCCGCCCACAATCGCAACTTGCCCGTCTCATCGGTCTCCTCGGCCATTTTCAAAGGCAGATCGGAATACTCGATCATCGAGCAGCGCCCGTCGATCTCCACGAAGTTGCCGAGCTTGTCGGTGGGGCCGAGCTTGGGGATGACGCGCGACGATGCTTGCGACCGCTTTTCGATGTGGCGCCCCAGGAACGTCGGGTCGGCGACCTTCACCAGCGGATTGTCCACCTGGAAATAAAAGAGGTGACGGACGCCTTTTTCGCGCAAACGGGCCAGCAGGCCGCTCGACGCCAGGGCGGTGAGCGTGCCGCCGTGGCCGTCCGGGCTGAGAAAAAGCCGCCCGGGCGCTTCCATCAGCAGCTTGCCGGTCGCCAGGTCCAACGCCGGCATCGTCCCTTGTCGGAAGAAATGCACTTCCTCTTTCGGCAGCCCGAAATATCCGTTTTTCGCGAAAAACTCCCGCGTGGGCGCGTCGGTCGCCTGGCTGGTCATGAGCAGAAAGGGCGCGGCGGCGCCGTAACGCCGGCGCGTGGCCAGCACCTTTTCGGCGTGGATTTGGAACAGGCTTTTGTTCGTGACCGGGCCGATCGGGAACATGCCCTTGGGCTGGTCGAAGCCGAGCCGCGTGCCCTGTCCGCCGGCCACGACCAGCACGGCGACCTCGCCCCGTCGCAGCGCTTCTTCGCCGATACGGCGACAACGTCGGTTGTCCGGCGAATCAGCCGGGACGACCGGCACCGGCTTGATGGCGTCCCACGAAGGCGGCTTGTAAGCGTGGTCGCGCTCGGCGTACAAGCGGTCGAGATGCTCCAGGTCGAGCGCCTGCAGCTGCGACAGCAGCTCCCGGCGTTCGGCGTCGGACAGGCGATCCCACCGGCGCAGGACGTGTTCCTGCCGGGCGGATTTGATACGACGCATCAAATCGTCGGGGATGGCGAGCATGGGGAGTCCTCCCGATGATTGCGCACCTGCCGGCGTCAAAAGGCGAAGCGCAGACCGTCATAGGCCATGCGCACATTCGGCGGCAGACGCGCATTCACTTCCTCATATTCCAATTCGTGACTGGTGTGCGTCAGGTAGGCCTGCTGCGGCTGCAGCTTTTCGATGGCGTCGAGCGCCTGGTCCAGGCCGAAATGGGCGAGGTGGGGCCGCGGCCGCAGCGCATCCAGCACCAGCACGCGCAGGCCCTCCAGCTTCGGCCAGCTGTCGCGCGGGATGGCGCTGACGTCCGTGCAATAAGCCACATCGCCGATCCGAAAACCATAAACATCAAACTGAGCGTGGACAAGCGGCACGGGGGTGACTCGCTCGCCCAGCACGGTGAACGGGTCGTCGGTGATGCGGCGAAAAACCAGCTTGGGCAGGTAGCCGCGGCCCATTTCTTCCGCGGCAGGGCCGAAGGCATAGGCGAACGTGGTTCGGATTTTACCCTCGACCTCGGCGGTGCAGTAGAGCGGAACCGGCCCGCCCAGCTTGTGGGGGACCGGCCGCAGATCGTCCAGGCCGAACAGATGGTCGGCGTGGTAGTGCGTGAAAAGCACGGCATGGACGACGCCGACGCGCTCGCGAAGCAGTTGCAGGCGCAGCTCGGGCGGGGTGTCGATGAGCAAGTTGCCGCGCGGCGTGCGGATGAGGACGGCGCAGCGGTAGCGGTGGTTGCGCGGGTTGGTCGATTGACACACCGCGCAGTCGCAGCCGATCATGGGGACTCCCACGGAGGTGCCGGTTCCGAGGAAGATGAACGTGCGCGCCGCCATAAAGCGTAGTATAGTGAACGCCGCGCCATGAAGGCGAGCCGGGGCCGCGTGAGAGAGCCCGCAGCGCCAGCAACGGAAAGCCCTTGCTGGCGCTGCGGGCTCTCTGCGGGCCGCCGCCCTACAAGTCCGCCGGCCCTTCCACGCCGCCGGTGTACTCCTCGTCTTGGGCCTTGTGTTCCAGCAGCACCTGGGCTTGGTAGCCGCCGCGGCTCCAGAAATACAGAATCAGAATCAAGAACCCAAATGCCATACACGCCGGCACCGCCGCGGTCCAGCTCAGCGCCATTTTACCTCCGTTAAGCTGGGCTTCCCGGACCGGCCCGGTGTCTCCCTGAGCGTAGCACGCCGCAGGTTGCGCTTCGCCGCCGCCGCAGGGCACGGGGTTGAAGCCGCCCTGCCACCAGACGGCCAAATCTTTCAGGTCCTTGTAGTTGTCCAGGTTCTCCTTCTTGTCCCGCAGGATCTTGATGTCGTTGTTGAGCTTCGCGCCGTCGCCGTTGTTCAGGCCGGGGTCGCCGAGCAGCGTGCCGACCTTCGTGTTGTCCAGCCCGCTGACCTCTTTCAGGAACAAGTACGAGTCCTTCTGCTTGGCCTGGTAGCGTGCATAAGTGCCGGTCGAGGACAAGCTTAGGCTCTGGGCGGCGTAGGAGTCCTGCTCATACCCGATAATGGGACCGCCAAGGAAGCCGGCCGACAACATGCCGACGCCGCCGACCACGCCCAGCGTCAGGGCGCCGCCTTTGGGAAAGCGTTCCGACACCACGCCGAGCATCGTCGGCCAGAAGAACGTCTTGCCGCAGCCGTACACGGTAGCAGCGATCAGCAGGAACCACAGCGCGTCCAGCGACGATCCCATGCTGTTGAAGAACTGGCCGAGAAGCAGCAGGCCGACGCAGGCGATGGCGGCGCTGCAGAACAGCAGGCCCAGCGGCGAGATCTTATGGACGATCGGGCCGGCGAAGAAGCGCAGCACGAACATCAGGAGCGACGTCCAGACGAGCAGAAACAGGCCGAGGTTCCCGTTATTCAGGATGGTCCCCGTAATGTTGGTAATCCAGCTGTCGGTGCCCAGCTCGACGTAGCCGACCATCGCGTGCAGGACGATGAGGAAGAGCAGGATGGGCGAGAGGAACTCCAGCAGCATGACGCCGAACGGCACCTTGGCCGCCTTGGCCTCCGAGT
>DATKHW010000567.1:0-3490 GCA_035546275.1 Gemmataceae bacterium | reverse complement strand
GCCCAGCTGAGGCGTGGTTGGAGACCGCGCCCCCACCGTGCTTGTCATTTCGGCGGCTTCGCGTCCGCGTCCAGAACCTGAACGGCTGCAACAATAAAAGTCCTTAGACGGTCGTTTTTATCCGTGGAATGGACGCTTTCCAGCGGCCGCGCTTGCCCCGCTGGGATGCTAATCTTGCCCTCCCAGTGCGTTACAAAAAAGTCCGTGGCAAACACGGGATTGTTCTTCTCATCGGCGCCGATGGGGACGCCGTCCGGCGGCGTATCGGCCGTCATGTCTTGAAGGTGCAAGTCCACGCTCACCGCGCCGTCCGGCGAAACGATGGCGGAGGCTTGCACCTCCGTCCCCACATTCCGGTAGGAAATGCTGCGCGCCGCCGCGCCGGTCGCCACCCTCATGACGCCGGTCGTGTAGGGCTTGTTTTCGCCGGCCAGGATGGACGACGTGCGCCCCTCCGTCACGGTCAGATGCACGCGTTTCAGGTCGGTCAACAGACCCTTGGATCGCATTTCTTCCAAGCGGGCGGCCACCTCCGCAGTCGGCCCTGTCAGGTCGCTTTCCTTGACCACCGCCTCGGCCGGTGCGGGCTTCTCGCCGTCGGGCTTCTTGTCGGCGTCGGCGGGCGGCGCGGCCTGGGCGATGAACAACTCAACGGAAACGGTCTTCGGCGCCCGGTCCAGTTTATCGACGGCGGCCATGACCTCGTCGTAAACCGACGGGCTGGCTCGTATGAGCAGCACCTCGTCGGGCGATCCGGGAAGGCCCTGGATCAGGGCGGCGTCTTTGAAATAGGGCCCCAGGACGGCGGCGAGGTCCTTGGCCTGCCGATGTTTGAGCACGACGACAGCCCGCTTGGCGTCGGTTGGAACCGCTGGGTCGGCGGCGCGGACGCCGCCGGCGACGAGGAAGCCGAGCGCCAGCGCCCAGGCGGCGGCCTTGCGGATGTATGGGATTTCAAGCATAAGAGAGCGTCCTCATGAGTTTTTGAGAAAACAGTCGCCGCCGGTTACTTTTCCGGCTTGGCGTCCGCGTCCGTCGCGCGGGCGGCGACCACGACGATCATGTGGGGCTTGGCGGCCCTGGCTTCCGTCTTTACGCCCTCTGCGGCCCGGGCCTGGCCCAAGGGCACGTCCAGTTTGCTCGTCACCGTGGTCAGAATGAAATCGGCGGCTAAGACCGGCTTGCCATTCTCGTCCTTGCCGATGGGGACGCCGTCCTCCGGGAAGACCATGCGCGAATCTTCCAGTTTCAAGTCAACCGCCGCTGTCTTGTCCGGAGATACGTGAACCGTCGCGTTGATCTGGGTTCCCACGTCGCGGTACTGAATCCTCCTCGAAGTCAGCCCGGTTGCCGTGACGGTCATTCCCGTGACGTATGGCTTGCTCTCGCCAAGCATCAGCTTGGTCGGCTGCCCCTCGACGACCGTGAGCTGCAGCCGTTTGACTTCGGAAAGGACGCCCTTGGATTGGAGGTCGCGCAGCTTCGCTTCCACGTCGGCGGTCGTCCCATTGAGCGACTTCTCATCGATGTCGTCGGCCGGTTTGTCGCCCCTGGCGGCCGCGCTGGCGATCATGATTTCCAGCGACACGGTTTGCGACGGCCTATCGAGCTGCGCCAGCACCTTGACGACGTCGTCAAAGGCCGGCGCCGGCGCGCTAATGAGCAGGTAGTTGCCGGAGGCGTCGGGCGACGCTTGCACCTCAGCGACGCCCTTGAAATGCTCGCTGAGGACGGCGGCCAGGTCCTTGGCCGATCCGTGCTTCACGGGATAGAGGATCCGTTTGTTCGCGGCGTCGTCCTTGGCCGAGGCTGGGGGATCGGCCGCCGCCAGGGCGGCCAGGCCCAACGCCACGATGACGGCGCCGGCAGCTCGCAAGAGGGGGATGCGGCACATGGTACATGCTCCTTCGAATAGGTGGGAGGACAAAATGCGGCCAGGAGGGTCGTGAGCATAAACCCCGCCGCGGGGCCGCGGACTCACGGGCCTTAGCGCCAGGGGAGAGATTCCCGTTACGTTCCCGTTACACCGACGGCGCCGCTCGCCGGCTAAAATAGAACGTTGGTATGCCTGGAAGCAAACTAAGCAGTCCGGCGGATCGTCGAGTACAGGGACCAACCGGAAGGCTCGCCCCGATTTCCGTTGGTGTATTGAAACCAAACTGTCTCCGCGAGGCGATCATGCAGACGGCTCGTGTCGTGGTCATCGAGGATGAACCGGCCATCCGGCGCGGCGTCAGCGACGCGCTCCGGGCGTCGGGCTATCATGCAGCGGAGGCCGGCGACGGCGACCGCGGCCTGGAAGAGGCCGTGCGAGCCGGCGTGGACCTGGTGCTGCTCGATTTGATGCTGCCGCGGCGAGACGGCCTTACGGTTTTGGCCGAAGTGCGGCGGACCCGGCCGACGCTGCCGGTCATTATCCTGACGGCCCGCGGCAGCGAAGATGATCGCGTTCGCGGCCTGAAAATGGGCGCCGACGATTATATCGTCAAGCCGTTCTCGGCTCGCGAATTGCTGGCCCGCGTCGAAGCGGTGCTGCGGCGCTCGATGGGCCGGCCGTGCGAAGTGCAACGCGCCCGGCTGGGCCGCGCGGTCATCGACCTGTCGCGCCGCGAGATCCGCTGGTCCGAACACGAACGCGGCGAGCTGTCGGAAATGGAAACGGCCATCCTCGGCTTCCTGATCGCGCACTGCAAGCGGGCGGTCTCGCGGGAAGAGCTGCTGTCCCGCGTTTGGGGCATCGAGCCGACCGGATTGGAGACGCGGACGGTGGACATGCATGTCGCCCGGCTGCGCACCAAGCTCCGCGACCCGTCGGGCCGCAAGACGCCCGAAGCCATCCTCACCGTCCGCGCCACCGGCTACATGGCCGGCCCCGACCTGACGCCCATCGACGGGCCGTCGTCCAAAGAGCGTGCTTCATGAAAAACTGGCTTCGCGGCAAGTTCGGCGGCGCGGCGGCCTTCCTCGTCATTTGCGGCCTGGTGGCCGGCGGGCTGGGCTGGGCGACGGCCGCCGCTTTGCGCCTGGAGAACGAGCAGTTGACGGAGCACGCCGATGCGGCGCGCGAACAGCAAATCCGCCTGGCCTTGTGGCGCCTGGACAGTTACGTCGCCCCGCTCTTGGCTGTGGAAGACGGCCGGCCGTTCAACCAGTACAGCGCCGTTTTTGCCGCTCCCCTGGCCTTCGACAATCACGGCCTACCCCGACCGCCCGGGGCCGTGGTGGAGCCGTCGCCGCTCTTGAGCGCCGATCTGCCCGACTGGATGCTGCTGCACTTTCAGCTCGACGCCGCCACGGGCTGGGAGTCGCCGCAGGCGCCGTCCGTAAACATTTCGCACGTGCTGCAAAATCCGTCCATCAAGACGACGCTGATCATCACCAACGCTACGAAGGCGCGGACCGATTTGCTGGAGGAGCTAAAGCGCGGTCTTCCGCCAGCCGACCTGATCGCCGCCGTGCGGGAGCGCGTCTCCCCGGCGGGGCAGGACTT
>DATKHW010000566.1:0-7439 GCA_035546275.1 Gemmataceae bacterium | reverse complement strand
TCTTTGGACAATACCAGAGGCGGCGGCTTGGACAGACCCATGCACTCGAAGAATTGCTGCACGGCGGCGACGCCCTTGGCCGGCGTGCCGATCACGGGATAGCTCCAGCCGTTGGCCTCGAACCAGCGGGACACGTCGCCGCTTTCCAGGAGCGGCCCGGCCGGCTTGGGGTTGGCGCGCATCTGCTCCGCCAGCTCGCGGGCAGTGGCCGCGCCCAGGAACGGCGCCCGACCGAAGGGCGCCGCCGTCAAGTCGAGGCGCACCGGCGCCTCGGCCACGCCGCCGTTGGTGACGACCGTCAGCTTGCCGCTGTAGGTCCGCCCCGCCGGCAGCTTGAGCGGCTCAATGTGCAGCAGCACTTCCTGCTCGCGGCTGGCCTTGATGGGCAGCTCACGCTCGCCGGGCGGCCCGACGATCTTCATCCATTCCTCGCCCTCGCTGACGCGAACCTTGCCCTGCAACAGGCCCTGTCCGCGATTGCTGACCGTGAAGGGGATTTGCCGCTGCTCGCCGACGCGCATCGAGCCGAGCATGATGCGGCGCGGACTGAGGTCGAGGCGCGGACCGACGCCGGGGGTCTGATTGGCGGGCAGGCTGCTCAGGAAGTTTTGCAGCGCCAGATCGGGATCGCCCTGGGCCAGCGCCTCCTTGGCGGCGCGAACGAGGTCCATGCGGCCGAGCCGGGCGAGATAGCGGCCGAAATCGCCCTTGCGGAGCATTTCGCGCGCGTCGTCCCATTCGGCCTGGCAGCCGGCCAGGAGGTCGTCGTAGGTACGGCAGCATCGGCCGGACGGGAAAACGAACTCCTGCGGTAGAAGCGGCGACGCGCCCGCCGGCACGGCGGATTGGCGCAGCACCGCGCCGTCGAACCAGCAAAAGACGGCGTCGTTGGGATTGGCCCGTCGGCATCGCGGACAGAGGACATGCGGCATAGCAAAAGGGGTCAGGGGTCAAGGGTTAGGGTCGAATCGTTTGAGGAAAGGGATCGGGCGCAGAGGAAGCATATGGTCTTCTCCGACCCCTGACCCCTGGCCCCTGACCCCTTGCTTGGGCGGCCCGCATCTGGAAGCGCAAGAGGACGTTGCCCAGCTGAATGCGGTCGCCGTCGTGCAGGACGCATTGGTCGCGCACCGGCTCCTCGTTGACGCGGGTCCATTCCGCCGGCGAGCCGTTGTTCACGAGATAATAGACGTTGCCCTGGCGCTGGATGACGGCGTGGCGTTTCTCCACTTTCATGTCGCGAAACAGGGCGATGTCGGCGTGCTCGTCTCGGCCGAGGAGATTTTCCCTCTTCTCCAATGGATATTCCCGTCCCTCTTGCCAGCCGCGCATGACCTTGACCGAGGCCGGTTGGAAGACGCCCTGGACGAAGGCCGAAAGCGAACCGATGCAGGCGCCGAGGATGACGAGGCCGACGGCCTCCCACGGCGAGGCGGCCGCGCCCATGTCGCGCGTCGCCAGGAAGACCCCGCCGAAAAAGGCGCCGCCGACGAAGCCGCCGATCGTTCCGCCCAGCGTGCCGTAGCTGAGCTTGCCGAGCGACCGGGCCGCTATGCCTTCGCTGACGCCGACGGCCGCCCCCAGGCACATCCAGCCCAGCCCGCGGGCGAACGCACCCATGAGAAATCCGATGGCGCCGCCGGGGTCGACTTTCATGCCGATCAGGAGGCGATTGACCTCGAAATTGACCCATTCGGCCGCCACCATGCCGATCGCGCCGCCGAGCGCTCCGAGGATGACGCCGTAGGAGGACAACCGCACGAAGCGGAGCAGCGAGCGGTCGCGCCAGGCTTCGACGCTGACGACGAAGTAGCCGATGGCGCCGCCGATGAGGACGCCGCCGAACAGCAGGGCCAGCCAGAAAACCCCCTTGCTGTCGTCGGCCAGCTGGTTGCGGTCGGCGAAGACGCCGAAGAGCATCCAACCGAGAAGTCCGCCCAGGGCGCCGAAAACGGCGTTGAAATAGATGCGCGTGAGAAGGGCCATCGCTGCCGTCCGTGTAAAAAACCCTGCTATGGTTTGTAATGCCCTGACGGAGCGATTGCAACGGACATTTAACGGAGGTTCGCCGTGAAATCGTACACCGAGTACCTGACGTACAACATCCCCGCCCGCATGGACTTCGTAAACATTACCGACGCGGTCGCGGAGTCCGTGCGAAAAAGCGGCGTGCAGGAGGGCCTGTGTCTGGTGAACGCGATGCACATCACCGCCAGCGTGTTCATCAACGACGACGAGCCGGGACTGCACGCCGACTACAAGAAATGGCTGGAGCAGCTGGCGCCGTTCGATCCATCGCCGCAGCGCTACCAGCACAACCGCACCGGCGAGGACAACGCCGACGCCCACCACAAGCGCCAGGTGATGGGCCGCGAAGTGGTCGTGGCGATCACGAAGGGCAAACTGGATTTCGGGCCGTGGGAGCAGATCTTTTACGGCGAATTCGACGGCCGACGGCCCAAGCGAGTGCTGGTGAAGGTCATCGGGGAGTGATTTCGTCGACGAAACGAGCCGGAAGCGTCAGCGATGAAGGAACAACCATCGCTCACGCTTCCAGTTCATCATGGCTGCTAGTTGCGGTCCGGCGGCGGGAACTCCTGCTTTTGATCCGGAACGAACCCTGGACCGCCTTGCGGGTCGAAGCCGCCCGCCGCCGGCGGATTCAGATCCACCGGGACTTCCGGCGGCGGCGGCGGTGCGAATTGATCGTCCCACGGTTGCGATTTGCCCTGGTTGTAGGACGACGGCGTGCTGTAGCTGGAAGAGCGACTGGAGCTGCCCATCGCCACATAGAACAGGGCGCCGCCGAAGATCATGAGGCCAAGCACCAGAACGCCGGCCACGATCGCCACCGGCAGGACCCATGTCGCAGACGATTGCGGCCGATACCGCCGACGGTAGGAGCGGTGGTCGTAATAGGGATTGCCGCGCGGGTCGGGATCAGAGCCGTAAGCGGCCGCCCCATAGCCGCCGGGTGCATAACCCTGCGGCTGCGGCTGAGCCGGCGCTGCCGGCAGCAGCTCGGTGCACTGGTCGGCTCGTTGCCAGTTGCTCATGCCCTCGCGCCAGACCAGGTCGTCGCCTCGCACGCGCCCGCCGTCCATCAATTCCCGCAGCTGATTCAGGTCCACGGGACCATAGCGCTTGTTGCCGGTTTGCCCTCGGCGGGCGACGAACCATGCGGCGTTCATCGTCGCTGCTCCTTTTGTTCATCGGCGCCGCGCTGCGGCGGCGAACAAGATGCGGAGGATTGCCGTTTGGCGGACCCTTCCGGAATATGCTACCCCGCCGCAGCGGCCCGTGCAATGGACCACTGCTTGATTTCTCCGAAGATATCAGGTGATTCGATCGGCCGCGTCTCGGATTTTTGGCTGCGAAAAAAGTTTCCGCCGTCCATGCCATCACTTGTCCCCGTCGGGAAGGGCGCCGCCCTGGCCGGGAAAGCGCTCCGGGTTGGGCGGTGGGTCGTTCTGCCCATCGACGGGGGGATTGTTCGGCTGGAAAACCGGCGGCGGGTCGTCCATACGGCGGCGCTCCAGGTCGCGCAGAATCTCGCGCAGCCTTTCGTCGTCGTCGGCCGCTCTGTCCGGCACGAACACCGGCTGCGGCGGCGGGTCGAATTCCACCGGAGGCGGCGGGGGCGGCGTGTAGTCGTAGCTCGGCGTGTTATAGTTGGACGAGCTGCTGCTGGAGTTGAAGGCGCCGGCGCAGCTGAGGAAAATGCGTCCCAGGATCAGCAGCGCGGCGATGCCGCCGCCGATAGCGCCGCGCCCGGCGTAGCCGCTCGAGCGGCTCTTGGGCGGCGCAGCGCCGGGTTTGCGGATATTGTTGATCCGGTTATTGAACTGCCGGTCGTAGTATTCGCGGCCCGCATCTTCCAGGCCGCCGTTTCCGATCGTCATGGAAGAACCTCCTCTCCGCTGCAGAGGAAAGCGCCCGTTTTCAGGATACGCCGCCCCT
Organism: Gemmataceae bacterium; assembly: GCA_035546275.1. Classification (GTDB taxonomy): domain Bacteria; phylum Planctomycetota; class Planctomycetia; order Gemmatales; family Gemmataceae; genus UBA4732. The sequence continues at coordinate 3,479 of DATKHW010000566.1, read as the reverse complement.
CCGCCTCTCGCAAGGACGGCCGCCGCAATCTTGCCCCGCATGGTTGACGAACGGCGCCGCCGGCCCTATCGTCCCTCCAACCGCTCTCACCGACTCACGCCGCGGAGGACGTACCCGATGGACACGGCGCCGATTGCACGGGTTCTGGCTGTTGTGCTGCCGCTCGTCGTCTGGGTCGTCGTGTGGCTCTGGGCCGTCAACTGGAAACGCATGTGGCCGGTGCTGGCTCAGGGCGCCTGGGCGCCGGCGGTCTTGCTCATCGTAATGGCGGCCGTCGTCTGGTCTCGCCTCGATCCCCTTCCCTGTTCGTGCCTCGGCGCCGTGACGTTGCCGAACTTCGTGTGGCAGCTGGCCGCCCTGTGCGGTCTGGCCGCCTTGGCCCTGTTCTGCGGCTGGCTGCAAGGCCGACTCGGCTGGCATCCGGCCGAAATCAGCGTCGAGCCGCCGGAGACCGCCGACGACGGTCATGCCGCTCATCATTGATCGCCATATCCACGCCTATATACGGATACGGTCTGTTCTCCGGACCGTGACGCCGCATTTCCAGAAAAAGTCGCGGTCGCGGCGCCGGGGTCGTTTTGCGCGCTCTGCGAGCAAGAATCGCCCGGAAAACGGGCGACGATTTCAGGCGATTTCCCCTTGAAGGCGCCGGCCGATGCCGTATACTCCATAAAACAAGCGAGTTTTCACGCCGGCGCAGACCGCCGACGAGACTGGCATTCAAGTTGCTCAGCCCAACGGCCGGGGATAGTGCAGATTGCCGCTTCCGAGCAACCCACCGCAAAAGGATGACGGCCTGGCGACAGTAGTGCGCCGCTGTTCGCTGTTTCGTCCCAGGGCCGCTGGCCCTATCAACAATCCGAGGCCCGGACTCGACCTCGGCGCCCTCATGGCTTTGTGAACCCAGCTCGCCGGCCGCCGCGAAACGTCGCGCCGCAGCATTTGCGACGTACGCGCTGCCGTCGCCGCCCCTCGTCGGCGCTGCCGAGAGGCGGCGTTCCCTGGGCGGGCCGGGTTAGAGGTCTGCAGGAAGAGGATGTTGGCCTTATGCCGAAAGGAGGCGCGTGCATGCGCATCGCCTTGTTTTCTTGGGAGACGCTTCATTCCATCGCGGTCGGCGGCGTGGGCGTTCACGTCAGCGAGCTGGCCGCCGCCCTCCAGCGCCGCGGTCACGAGGTCCACGTCTTCACCCGCATCGGCCCCGGCCAATTGCATTATGAACGGATTCACGACGTTCATTACCACCGCTGTGGATTCCGCCTTAGCCCCAACTTCGTGGACGAAGTCAACGACATGTGCCGGTCGTTCGTCCACGTCTTTTTCGCCGTCGAAGACCACGTCGGCCGCTTCGACGTCGTCCACGCCCACGACTGGCTTGCTTCCAACGCCGTCGTCTGGATCAAGGAAGGCCGCGGCCGGCGGGCCGTGCTGACCATGCACTCGACGGAGTACGGCCGCAACGGCAACCGCTTCTTCGGCGGCCAAGCCGTCCGCGTCCAGGACCACGAGCGCCACGGCACCTACTGCGCCGACCGCGTCATCACCGTGTCCAATCAGCTCAAGGCGGAGATCGGCTGGTTGTACAACGTGCCGGATCATAAAACTCGCATGATCTACAATGGCGTCAATTCGTCGGCCTTCGATTACGACGTGGACGCCGGCGCCGTCAAAGCGAAGTATCAGATTGGGCCGCTCGATCCGACGGTGCTGTTCGCCGGCCGGATGGTGGTGCAGAAAGGGCCGGACATCCTCGTGCAGACCTTGCCGTCGGTGCTGCGCTATTACCCCCACGTCAAGTACGTTTTCGCCGGCGACGGCCACCTGCGCGGCGACGTCTATGCCCAGGCCCAGCGGATGGGCGTGGCCCATGCGGTGCGGATGCTGGGCGACCGCCGCGGCCGCGATCTGCACGACCTCTTCAAAGCCTGCGACGTGGTGGCCGTGCCGAGCCGGAATGAACCCTTTGGGATCGTCATTCTCGAAGGTTGGAGCGCCCACAAGCCGGTGGTCAGCACCAAGCGAGGCGGCCCCTCCGAATTTGTCTGGCACGGCGTCAACGGCCTGCAAGTGGACGACACGGCCGACTCGGTGGCGTGGGGCCTCGGCACGCTCTTGGCCGACCACGAGCGCTGCCGCTGGATGGGCCGCAACGGCCGGGCCGCCGTGGACGCCGCTTTCAGCTGGGACACCATCGCCGCCCAGACCGAAGAGGTCTACGCCAGCGTGGCCTGAGCCCTTTCACCCTTGTCCCGGCCGACGCAGGCCGGCGACCCCATGCCGTCCTTTCCGCCGCCCTCGAACCAGCGAATCGGATTTACGCCGCATGAGTACTTTGACGAACGGAATTATCGATCATGCACGGCTCGACCTCCCCGCGCGGAGCAAGAAGCCGGGCGGGGAGCGCCTCAACGGGCACGCCAACGGGCACGCCCCGCGGCAAGCGGCGCTTGATGCGGAAACGCTGCGCCGGGTCGCCTGGGAGATCGGCGAGCGGCGGGCCGGCGATTCCTACGTGCCCACGGAGAACCACGTCGGGCTGGCTCCCATTGCGCCGGGCCAGGGTTTCGCTCATTGGCGCATCCTGCAGCCGTGGGTCGATGGCACAGCGTCGGCCCGCGGCGAGGGCTGGCGCGATTGCCGGCTGGTGCTGCGGCTCTATGACATCTCCTTTATCGAATTCAGCGGCATGAACGCCCACTGGATGCACGACTTCACGCTGCCGGCGCTGTGCGGGCGGATGTCGCTGCGACCGCCGCGTTCGGCGACGACGCTGCTGGCCGAGGTAGGCTTCGTGCTGCGGAGCGGCGAATTCATCCCGGCGGCGCGCTCTCAGCCGGCCCCGTTCCCGCCGTTCGGCCCCTCGCCGCGCGGCGGCCACGCCGGGCTGTTCGTGGACGGCCGCGGACGGCTGGAAGAAATCGGCAATGTCTGGGACCAGGAGCGAATCCTGCGCGAACGGCGGCAGCCGCGCTTGCGGCCGGGGCTGCGCGTCGCTTCCTTTGCGTGGACGTCTGCAGCGCTGGGCCACGACGGCGCGCCAGCCCGTTATGCCGCCGAGCTGGCGACGGGGCAGTGCGCCGCCGGTCACGAGGTCCATGTCTTCGCGCCCGCCTGCGGCGGGTTCGCCGAGGATCGCGTCATCGACGGAGTGAACTATCACGCCTTGGCGGTCCGGTCGGACGGCTCGCCGCTGGAGCAGGCGCATTCGTTCGCGCGGGCCGCACGGCAGGCGCTGGCCGATTATCCGCTATTCGACCTCGTTCACTTCCACGAATGGATGGCGGCCCTGGGCGCCTCACGGCCCGCCGGTCGGACTGCGCTCTTGTCGCTCAGCTCCGTGGAGGCGACGCGGCGCAACGGCGCGGCGGCGAACGAAGCGTCGCTGGCGATCGAGGCGGCCGAACGGCTGGCGGCGGACGCGGCCGATTTCGTGCTGACGCCCGACTGGCTGCGGGAACGGGCCGCCGCCGACCTGAGTC
>DATKHW010000565.1:0-2238 GCA_035546275.1 Gemmataceae bacterium | reverse complement strand
GGCGGAGGCGAGCTGGATCTCCTTGTCGCCCTCGACGAGGTTGATCTCGGAGTGGGAGTCCTTGAGGTCGAAGCGCTGGTGAATCTCCTTGAGCGCCTGATCGATGGCGTTGCGCACTTCCTGGATTTCGACTTTGCTGACGATATCGAATGAATTGTCCTGGGCCATGTTTCCTCGTTCCGGCCGTAGGGCTGCAGTTCAGCCGGGCCGTTGTCGCACCTTTAGTTTCCCATGACGGGCGGCAGGGCGAACAGGCGGAAGAAATTCCGGGTGGTGGCAGCCTCAATTTCGTCGGTGGAGACGCTGAGCTGAGCCGCCAGGATTTCGGCGGTGCGCACCACGAAGGCGGGCTCATTCCGTTTGCCGCGATCGGGTGCCGGCGCGAGCCAGGGAGCGTCGGTTTCGACCAGGACGCTGTCGACCGGCAGGCGGGCGGCCACATCGCGCAGGGGTTGGGCCTTGGGATAGGTCAGGTTCCCGGCGAAAGAAATGAGGAAGCCGAGATCGAGGGAGCGGCGGGCCTGCTCCCAACCGCCGCCGAAGCAGTGCATGACGCCGCCGAGGCCGGTGTGGCGCCAATAGGTGTCGAGGGTCAGGAACAGGTGATCCCAGGCGTCGGTGAGGCCGTCTTTTGGCCGGCAATGGATCAGGATGGGCCTTTTGCGTGCGGCAGCGATTTCAAGCTGGCGGACCAGGCCGGCTCGCTGCACGTCGTGGGGCGCGCCTTCGTGGTAGTAGTCGAGGCCGATTTCTCCGCAGGCGATCACTTCGGGCTCGGCGAGCAGGTTGTCGAGCCTGGCAAGGGCTGCGTCGTCGGCTTCGGGCGTGTTGTGGGGATAGATGCCAGCGCTGGCGTAGAGACGCGGCATGCCAGGCTGGCCGTTGTATTTGCGGCAGAGATCGAAGGCCTGGTGCATCTCCGCGGGGCCTTCGCCGATGCCGATGGAGAGCACGGCACCGACGCCTGCCTGGGCGGCACGCGCCAGCATGGCCGGGCGGTCTTCGGCGTAGCGCTCGCTATCGAGGTGGGCGTGAGAATCAATCAGCAATCGGCTGCACTCCGCGCATTGTTATTTGAGTCGCGCACCGAGCGGGACGTCTTCGAGGAAGCCGGCGAGAACCGGGGCGCCTTCGGGCAGGGAGGCGGCGAGCAGCATGCCGTTGGACTCGAGGCCGCGCATTTTGCGTGGGGCGAGATTGGCGACGATGACTATTTTTCGGCCGATGAGTTTTTCCGGTTCGTAGTGTTGGGCAATGCCGGCGAGGATCTGACGCTTTTCGTAGCCGAGGTCGACTTCGAGGCGCAGCAGCTTATCGGCCTTGGGGACGCGCTCGGCGACGAGGATTTGTGCCACACGCAGCTCCACCTTCGTGAAGTCGTCAATGGTTATGTGCGCCGGCTGCTGCGGCGCCGCCGGAGGGTCCGGCGGATTCTCCTTGGGATGCAGAGGCGCGTCTGCGGGGGCCGACGCTGGTGTGCTGCTGAGGCGGCTGCTGGCGAGCTCGGGGGCGACCTGGTGGACGTGTGCGGTGTCCAGCGGTCTGGCCGGATCGACCGGGGCCGCGGCGGCCTGCGTCATCGCGCCTTGGCTGGGTGTCTCTTTCGGCGGCTGGCCGGCCGCGTGTGGACCTGATCCCGACTCCTGCACCGAAACGACGGATGGAGAAGCGGGGGCGGAGGATGGCGCAATGGGAAGTGCCGAGGTCGGCGCTTCTGGCGCAGAGGTGGGGACCTTTTCGGGATCGCCGGCAGCCTCGACGGCGCTGCGATTGTTTTCGTCTTCTAGATTTTGCATACGCTCGATTGCGTCCTTTTCCGCGCGAGGGAAGAGCGCCGCGGGCTCGCTGAACTTCGTTCCGGCGGCCCATGTACCCCACGCGAGATGCGTGAGGAAAGACTGCCGGGCTGCGTCCTGGATCTGTCCCAATCCCAGCTGATGCCAGACTTTCGCCGCAGCATCGGGGAGGATGGGGTAGACCAGCGCCGTTATGATGCGGATGGCCTCGGCTGCTGTTGCCAGGACGCGGGCCTGATGCCGCTTATGATCCTCGTCGGTGCGGTCGGAAGGCTTTTTCCAGGGCGCATTGACGGTGAGGTAACCGTCAGTTTCGGCGATGAGGAGCCAGAGGCTCTTTAAGGCTTCGGAGAAGTTGAGATCGTCGAAGGCAGGACCGAACTCGGCGATGGCGCGCTGGGCGTGGTCGCGCAGGGCAGACTCGGAGGGTGTTTCCGCGCCT
>DATKHW010000564.1:0-2105 GCA_035546275.1 Gemmataceae bacterium | reverse complement strand
GACAGGCCGCGGGACAAGGGATCGCCGCGCAACCGGAGATAGGAGAGGAAAAAACTCAGTTGACCTGCCGATTCCTTTGGCTGCGCTCCGGTTTGCCGCCCACGCCCTGGGAATCGCTGACTTCCGCCAGCGCCCGATCTTCCGGATCGGTGAAATGGCTTTCCACGGATCGTTGCAGCAGTTTCAGCTCCTGGCGCAGCAGCGGGATCCGCTCCTCCCGCAGGGTTTGAATCAGGTCCTCCAGCATGGCCCGCAGCCGCCGCGCTATTTGGATGCTCGTCGCTCCGAATTGGCGGATTTCGGTGACGGCCAGCCGCACGAAATCGTCCCAGTCGGGCGTGCGGTACACAAGGCGCACGCGGCCCGTCGCATCCCGGACCTGCGCGTTGTCGAGGTTGCGATTGCCGATGTGCCGCAGCAGGTGGTGAACCTGGTCGATGACGAGCACGGCGGTCGTCGGATCGTTGATCGCCGGCGAAAGCCCCTTGGAGGCGATGTCCACGACGACCCGCAGCGCGAACGCCGGGTCCTGCTCCATGGTCCGTTCCGCCCCCAGGGCGATGAACTGGCGAAGAGAATCGACGGACCAATCGGCGTCGCCGTAGATGCGGAACAACGGGTCCCCCGGCGCCGCGAAATTCCCGACTTGCGGGGCCAACTCGATGATGCAGTTGTGGCGCGCGGCAAGCGCCATTAGGCCCTGAACGTCAAAGGCCAGCACCACGCCGGGCTTCAGGTTGACGACGGTCCGGGCCGGGGAGTCCAACAGCGCCGCGCTGGTTTCGCTGGGGGCGCTAGGAGCTTTGCCAAGCCGCTGCGGATAAACGCTGTCGATGACATCATGCGCTTGCAGCGTCACCGCCATCAAGGCGCCGCTCGGCCGGAGCATCTTGCTGACGCGGTCGATCAGGTAGAGGAACATTCCCAGGCAGACGGCGGAGCAGTAGACGGAGATTTCGACCGTAAGAAGGGGGACGGAATCTTCAATGCGGATCAGCGCCGATATGGCGAAGGCGAACGTGAAGACGAACATCGACAGCGTGAGCTTGGTGATCCGCTCGCGGAACAGGACGCCGATGATGCGCGGCGTGAGCTGTGCGCTGGCCAGCTGCACCACCAGGAGCAGAGAGGAGCAGACGAAAACGATGAACGTGAACATCGCCCCGGCCAGGTTGCCCAGCACGGCCCGCACGCTGTCCGGATCGTGGTTCCCCTGCCAGTGCATTTCCGTTTCCAGCCAATTGAGCAACCGGATGAGAACCACCGCCGCCAGCATGGCGACGACGGGGGCGAACCAGAGCGAGTTCCGCAGGAAGTGCCGGATGCGGTAGCGCTGAAGCCAGGTCATGGGAGTCCCTCGGTCGGGGGGCGTCCGTCAGTCCACCGGGCACGGCGTCGCGTTCCAGATTCCGGCCGCATACTCGGCGATGGTCCGGTCGCTGGAGAACTTGCCGGAACAGGCGATGTTGACGACGGCCTTGCGGGACCATGCCTCGGGGTCGGCGTACAGCTCGCCGAGTCGCTGCTGGGCCTGCGCGTAGGCGGTCAGGTCCGCCAGGTGCATGTAGTAGTCGCCGCGTCCCAGCAGCGTATCGCGGATCGGCTCAAAAACGCCCGGCTCGTTGCGGTTGAGGTGGTCCGAAAAGATCAGGTCCAGCGCCGCCCGCGTCTCCGGTTCGTTCTCATAATGCCAGCGTGGGTTGTACCAGCCGCGGCTGTTCTGGACCTGCTCGGCCGTCAGGCCGAAGAGGAAGAAGTTGTCCTCGCCGGCTTCCTCGGCCATCTCGATGGTCGCCCCGTCGCGGGTGCCGATGGTCAGGGCGCCGTTCATCATGAACTTCATGTTGCCGGTGCCGCTCGCCTCGTAGCCGGCCGTCGAAATTTGCTCCGACACGTCGCTGGCCGGAATCAGCCGCTCCGCCAGCGTCACGTTGTAGTTCGGCAGGAACACCACTTTCAGGCGCCCGCGAACCGCCGGGTCTTCGTCGATCATCCGTCCGACGTTGTTGATGAGCTTGATAATCAGCTTGGCCAGGTAATACGCCGGCGCCGCCTTCCCGGCGAAAAAGAACGTGCGCGGGGGGACGGCCAGCTTGGGATCGGCC
>DATKHW010000563.1:0-14719 GCA_035546275.1 Gemmataceae bacterium | reverse complement strand
GGATTCGATCACGTCGCGGTACAGTTCCACGGTCCACTGCCAGTCGGACACGTCCCGGCAGAAGCGGCATGAGCATTTCTCGTGGCGCTCGAGGGCCTCGTTGCTCGCCGCCAGCAGGTCCTCGAAACCGGCCAAGAGGCGGACGTCGTCTTGTCCGGGGAATTCGTTCCAGCCGGCCCGTCGGCGGTCTTCCAGGGCGGCGTTCTGGTCGTCGGCGAGGGCGTTGCACTGAATGTCGGCGGCGAAACATTCCAGCGGCGTCTTCATGCCGCAGGCCTTCACGCACAAGCAGCCGTTTTCGTGCTTGCTCTCGCCCCGGCCGTCGCAATCCTCGTGAGCGTCCACGATCTGCTCGATGACAAAGCCCATTTCCCAGAGGGGCGGAAGCAGCAAGCGGTAGTCGGGCGCGAGGCGGCGGGCCTCGCCGTAGCCGCGGTAGATCCCGGTTTCTTCGTCGGGGTCGTCGCGGCGCTGCTCTCCTGTGGTCAGGGCTTTCGCCGCAGCGGGAGCGGCGAACAGGGCGGCGGCTGCGGCCAGCATTCCGGAAAGGGCGGTGCGGCGGCTGCGTTGGTTCGGATTCGGCTTCATCTTAAAACCTCATGCGGGCGACAGGTGGGTTGTGGAAAACGCTCGCCTCTTCGTTCCGGGGGGGGGGCAACATTCAGGCGGCTTTCCTTCGCCAGCGTCTCAGGGCGCGGCGGGCGACGTCTCCAGCCTCGGCCAGCGTGCAGACCAGCTGCGAATGCGCCAGGTCGGCCGCCAGGGCGTCGTCGGCCAGACGGCGGATTTTGTGCAGGGCTTGGAGCGCACGCAGCGCAACCGCGGCCCAGCGTCGGGGCCTCATGGTGCATTCCTCCTTGTGGGGGCGGTAAAGGGGCCGGGGCGTGCGGTGCGGCGGTGTCAGGAAGACGCCGCGCCGCCGGCGGAGGAGGGAGCGTCCCTCCGTCCGCCCCGGCAGTGGTCCGTCAGGCCGCTTCGTCGTCGGACGCTGCGGAACCGGGGGGCGGGTTCAGCACGCCCATTTGCAGCAATTCCGCCGTGGTTTGCAGGTGTTTGCATCCGCCGGTGTAGGTCCAGCCGGCGCACGTGCAGCTGCTGTCCGTGCCGCTCACCAGCACGTCGCAGCACTCCCCGCCGGCCTTGAACCAGCGGAAGGCGACGCCGCCGAAGTCCGTGCTGAGCGGGATGAGTTCGTAACCGTTGCGGTCCCGGCCGCGGTGCAAAATGACGTGCAGGGCGCCGCAGTCGTCGTTCCAGTAGGTCACGGCGGGCGGGGCGAGAAGGGGGCGGAAGGGTTGACGGGTGGGCTTGACGCGATTTGCGTTTGCGGGGACAGTGTTCATTGCGACCTCTCTTACTAAGGGGTTGCCGGGGCCGGGGTGCTGTCAACACCGCTGGTCCGCTTTGTCACTATGACAATTCCAAGCGCGGCGTTCATGTTTGTCAAGGTGACAAGCGCGGTTTTTCAATTCGTCTTGTCTTGCGGACAAATAAGCGGGTAGAATGTTGTCATCGAGACAAACTCCGCAAGATGCGGGGGCTTGGTTCGTCCAGGGAGGGATGATGGCGAAAAAGCAGAGAGAGGGGGTCGAGGGCTTGGTAGAGCAACTTCGCGAGCTGGTCCGCGGTTCGGGCCAAACCTTAACGCAGTTGGCGGACCTGACGGGCGTTGATCCCGCCAGGCTGTCCCGTTTTCTTCATGGCAAAAGGGGGCTGTCCCAGGATGCGCTTGACCGGATCGTCCGGGCGCTTCATATCCGGCTTGTCGCCGCCCCCGACGTCCAGGAAGGCCCCCCGCCCGGCCCGAAGCCGGCGGGGGAGAAGAAGCCGCGGCGGCGGAAGGAATGAGCGCGACCCTACAGGAAAGGAATCCTCGATGCCCCGACGGCGCCGCGAGGTCGGTGGGAAGGCGGCCGCAACGCGGGCTCGCGCCCGCGTCATCCACCCGAACGGCCTGTACTTCCTCGACGACGCCCGCCGCGTGCTGCGTCTGGCCCGCGACGTGGCTCGCGCGGAGATCGCCGCCGGACGGCTCCGCGCCGTCGTCTGCGCTCAGCGCTACTATATCCGCGGCCAGTGGATCCTCGACTGGCTCGAAGCCCTGCCCCCGGCGGGTGAGAAAGCCGGCGCCGACCCATCCCTGTCCCCCGCGCTACAGCGGGCGCTGGCGGCTGCGGCGCGGCTGGACGAAATGTAGCGGGCGGAGCTGTGGAGGCGGCTGGGGTGAGGACTGAGGACCTTTCCGGGCGGTAACACGATGTTACCTCCATGCCAGACGTGAGAGAGAGCCGAAGGGCGTCGCCCGGGTTTCATCTCCGTGCATCGGACGGCCCGGCGTGGGAAATGCGCGTTGACGCCGGGTGGACGCCGGCGGTGAATAGCCCCCGTCAGGATGATTCCTTGGAGCTGTCCCGGCTTCGCGTCGGTGCGGCCCCTTCCCGTTGTACAGTTGCCGCCAGGGCCGCGATCTCTGCATGACTGGAGCGGGGAGCGGTTGAACGCGCCAGCGGGGCGGTAATGCGATTCTGGGCATGGCGCCGGGGCGGGACCAAAAAGCGTTTCACCATGAAGCGGTTTCTCGGCTGGTCGGCTGCGGAGTGGGTCGCATGATGGAACCCACCGGGTCGGCCCTGGCGTGCGGCGGGAAGGGTGTCGAAAACGCCGACGCCTCCCCCCCGGCCGGCCCGTCCCCGCCCCACTCCGCTCGTTTGGGTAAAATCTGCCGACCTTGCGGGCGCAGCTGCGTTGTGGCATGGTGCTTGTCGCCCATGTCGCCCCAGGACGCCGCCGTGAACGCCCCGACCCCCCACCTTGCCGGCACGCCTCGAATTCGTCCGCGCTCTTGCCGTGGAACTGCCCCGCTACCGCGGCCCACGCCACGCCGAGGGGCGCCAACTCGTGCGGCTGTGCAAGCCGTGTCGATCCCTGGCGGAGCAAGCTGAGAGCGGCGACCAGCTTGCCGAGGGCCTGGCCGCGGCGACGCTGCGGGCCATCGAAGCGGCGGCGGAACGGCTGCACCTTGGCAACGGCTGACCCCGCAGCGCGGCTCGACGCCGCGGAGAGGAGGACCTGGTTGATTGGCCGACAGGCCGAATCATCGGTTGGCGAAGCTGATGAAGAAAAGGACCCAGAAAACGCTGGCCGCCATGCCGAGGACGGAGAGGACGGTCCCGACGACGCCGAGGGCCTTGTGCTTGCTGAGCGCCAGGCTGACCACGCCCAAAACCATACCCGCAAGGCCGAAAAAGAACGGCAGAAGGCAGAACGGGATGAACGAGATGCCGCCGAATACGCAGGACAGGATGCCGCATGTTTTGCCGCTGGGGCCTTCAGTCTCGGGCGAATCAATCCGTGGATGGTAGTCCACTACCGCAGGCCCCCTCCGTGGAAAGGGGAAGCATCGGCCCGCTGGCGCCCAAGCCGCCATCCCCGCCTTCCAAACCATGTCCGTGCGCAGGAGTATTCCGCGCAGGATAAGCGTGAGCATGTCCTGCTCACTCTCCGGACCAAACATCTGGCCGTTCTGCTGGTAATGCCAGGCGACGACCGGCATGGCCTCCGGCGCCGGTTGGCGGACTAGGGGCGGCGTTCTTGGAGCGTCTTGCTGAGACGCTGCCGGCGGGTCGTGATTGAGCTTGCTCATCATGGCGCAAGCTGGGCATTTCGCCCATCCGTCACCCATTAAGTCGGCGTCGGACAGGTGTTGCCTGCAGGCCCGACAGGTCAGGGAGACAGTCGCGTCGGCTTCAGGCGGCACGTCTTCCGGCACGGGCAGCCCCAGCGTCGTCTTATTGACGCCCGGCACACGCACCTTCTGGCCGCACTTGGGGCAGGCGACTTTGGCCCTGGCTGTACCGTCGTGCGATTTGAGCGTCTGCTGGCACGTCGGGCAGGCGAAGCGAATCATGACAGGCTCGGGCCGAGGAAGCGGAGAGACGACGGCCATCATGCTACATCGCGCCGGCGAGGACTTCCAGCGCCAAGCAACGCAAAACGGGCCGCTGAACCCTGCTCGCGGCGAGTGTCCGCCGCCGGGGCAGTAAACTGCGCCTCGTCACGACTGAGGCGGCCGGAACAGGTTGGCGAAATTGCTGCTCCGATAAGGCGGATTTCCTTGGCCGTTTTTGTCGGACCAAACGTAGTCGTAATCCACGAAAGCCGGATTCGGCGGTTGGGCCGGTATAAACTTGAGGGCGGAATTGTGCCCTAGGGCTTGCCCAAAACGGTTAATGTTCGGCTTGCCGATCATCGTGTACGTCAGGTCGATGCAGCGATTGAGAAGTGGGTCGCGGTAGCGGCGCGGCTCGACAGAATCGAATAACAAAGTGCCGGTTGGCCATCCGTCAAAGGGGGCATTGTTGACGGTCCCTTGTTGAGCGATGATGGCCTCGATCGGCACGGCGTTGCGCGGAACCATATGCCAGGTCAGCTTGCGCGTCGTCACAGGCACGACCTTCATCAGCCCTTCCGTGATTATCCCACCGCTCTGGTACTGGAGAAACCCGCGCGGGATCGTCTGGCCGTACCCGCCCGGTTCGTCCAGGCGCGTGACGTACCGACCGCCGATGCGGCCGTTGCCGGCCGCAAGCCAATACCCCTCGTCGGGCCGACCGACGCCCAAGGTTGAGTGCCAGAAGGGGCCGGTAGAGGTGTTCACGGTCGGCGGACCGCCGGTCCCAGCGCCGAACGGCGAGAACAGAATAGTAGCGAGATTGCCCGCCCCGTCCGGCTCACCCTGAATGCCAAAGATCATCACCAGCGATTCCAGACCCGGCCCCAGGAAGCTGCCATAGACGTTGTACCCAATGGCGCCGGCAACCGGCTGCCAGTTCACGTACACGGCCGAGAAGGGCGCGGCGATCCTCACGCCCAACTCATTGCTTTTGGTCGTCTCGCCGTCGCCCGTCAGGGCGGTGATGACGAAAAACCACTGCGTCGGCGGCTGGAAGATGCCAGGAAAGTCAGAAATCTCGACGGCGTTCAGCACCGGCGGCGAAAGCGGCCCCGGCGCCAGCACGTCGGCGTCCGGCAAGAGGTAATACGTTCGGTCGGCGAATTCGAGCGTGTATTGGTAGTATTGATATACGGGCAGTGGTCCGGCTTGCGCGTCGGCGGGATGATAGAAGCTCTGGCCGGCCGGTCCCTTGCCTTCGCCGCCCGCAAACCGTGTCGCCCAAAAGCCCTCGTCCACATTGTCGGTCGGATCGCTCGGAGTAAACGGCTGGCCGCAGGCCAGCGGCAAGTGACGCTGGATGTAGGTTATGCCGTTGGTGGTCGTCAGCGTCGGATATTCCAGCAGGTCTTTGATCGCCTGCCGGCGCAGCCCGGCCTGGCCGGCGGGAGCCGAGCCGCCGGGAGGAAGATGAATCTTGATGACGGCGGTGGCGCGCGAAGAGTCCGGCCCCCACTGTTCGTTGTGGAGGGATTCGGTGGGCTGCGCCCATGCGTAAGTGGTGCTGCCGAATTGAGCCATTACGCACTCTCTACTGGTCGAAACCGATCGGCGCCCAAGCCGCAGTGCGGACGCGACGCTGGCCTGCGGCGCGCCGCGGGCAGCAGCCAGGCGTCGCGGGCTTGGCCGGCGGCAGGCCCAGCGACGCCGCCACGATCTCGGCAGCCGCGGAGGCCGCAACTTCCTCCTCCGGGAGCAACGGCAGCGGCTGGCCGCTGCGCTCAATCAGCAGGCCGCGGGCCAGGGCCAGGGCCTCGCCGCGGATGCCCCTCGACAGAACCGGCAACTCGGTTTTGGCCAGATCAGACGCGCGGTCGCCGGCGGCAGCGGGCGCTCGCAGAGCGCCCACTTGGGCGGCTATCCGCCGGGCTTCCTGACCCAGCGGCGAAGCGTCAAGCAGCCGCAAGACGGCGTCGCCAAGAGACGGCTGGACGGCTTGGGTCGTCATGATGAATCCTCGTGTGCCCGTGGGAATCGCCCGCGTCAGTCTGCGTCCGCGTCGTCCGCCGCCTCCGAAAAGCCGTCCTCGTCTTCGCCGTCGGGTGCAGCGACCACGGCCAGACTCGGCGGAGCGGGGGCAAGGCCCTGGTCGTGCAGGACGGCGGCTACGGCGGCGGCGAAGTCCGGGCGGGCGCGCCGGGCCTCGTCCAGTGCGTACAGCTCTTCCAGGATCGGAGCCGCCGCGGCCGACAGGCGGGCGATGATCTCGCCCCGCTTCGCCTCCCGCGCCTGCTCGGCCTTGTGGGCGGCGGCTGCGGCGACGCCGTGATATTCGTTGCGCACGCCCGCCACGATCTGCGTGAACTGCGCCTCGGCGCGGGCGAGTTGGGCCTTCGTCTCGCGCTGCCGCATGGACAGTGCGGCAGATTCTTTGTCGAGGCGGTCGATTTGGGCGCCGAGGTCCTCTGCGTCAAGATCAACCGCGGCGCGGCGACGGCCAAGATCGGTCAGCCGGGCGCCGTCGCGTGAAAGCAAGTCGGCCAGCTTCTTCTTGCGCGCCAGCAATTCCGTCAGGGCCGGCCGGTCCTGCTTGGCCGCGTCGCTCTTGCGAATGTCGTCGGTCAAGGCGGCCGTGGCGTCGAGCTGGGGCGGCTCGGTCGCATCGCCGCGGCGGCGCATGGTGATATGGGCTTCCGTCAGGGCGGCGCCCTGGCCGCGGACGATGCGAACGTCGGGGCGGCCAATCACTGTCGCCAAGCAGCCCCAGCGGGGCGGCGCGGGGGGCGTGGCGGTCTTTGTGGACATAAATACTCTCCGGGGGCGATGGTCGGGGAAGTCTGCCAGGCTCAGCGCCCGGCGCCAAAATACTCGGCCGCCGTCAAGCCCGGGGTTGCGGCGCGGGCCGCGCGAAAGGCGCGAACGCCGTCGCGGCGGGTCAGGCGGCGCAGCTGCGGCTGGCGCTCGCTGAACATCTGGGCGTGGTCGGCCGCGGCCATCTCCTCGGCGTCGCGGGGCCGGTCGTCGTTGGGGTTGGCCCGGAGCACCGGCAGTATCACCTCGGCGGCCGCCTGCAGCACTTGGCGCGGCGCGGTCTGCAATGCGGCGGTGATGCGGCGGATCAGGTCCTGACGGGCTATTTCTTCGTACTGCGCGGGCAATGCGGGGGGCATAAGGCCTCCGTAGGTAAGAGGTCAGAAAGAACGGTCCCAAGGTCCGTCGGCCGCGTCGTCGTCGCACCATCCGGCCGCGCGGTCGGCCGCGTCCAGGGCGGCCATGCGCTCGTCGTCTTCCGAGCCGGGGTCAGGGGGGAAGACGCCGGCCGGGGCGCGGCCGACGACGTTGCGGTCGCTCTTTCTGATCGGCGGCGGCTCCCACCGGGCGGCGAGCAAGGTTTTCGCCCGCCCAGACGGCGACGGCGACGGTCAGGGAGTCCGTCTCGCGCTGGCGTCCCCCGGCGCCGGCCCGGGCCGCGAACCGGCGCAGCTCCTGGGGGATCTCCTGGGCGAACGGCACGCCGGGGGCGAACGTCAGGCGCCCGGACTCCGCGGCGGCCGGCGCGTCGGCCGCAACGTGGGACTCCGGCACGTTCGTCGCCCCGTGGCGGCCCTTGACCACCTCGACGCCGGGGCCGATGTGCAGGACCTCGACGCCGACCTTCCCGGCATGGGGCGGCTGCAGGAACAGCCCGGCAAGCCGGCCGACGACGGAGGCGTCGATCGCCAGCAAGCGGCTTTCGCCTTCGACCGGCGGGAAGAGCTCACCCAGGTCGGCCGCGACGGCGGTGTACGGCGTGTGCAGGTCCCAGCGGTGCAGCTGCTCGACGCGGAAGCTCCACGGACCGGGGACGCCGCCGGGTGCGTCGGTGCGGCGCAGCACGGCCAGCGACGTACGCGCTCCCACGGCGCCGAGGCTCAGACCGGCGGCGACTTCGGCACGGGGCTTTTGCTCCTGGGTCATGGGCCCCCCGGAATCCGGCACGGTCAGACAGTCCACTTCGGCGACGACGTACCGCATAGAGTCGCATCCGTGATCGTCCAGCTTGAGCGGCTCCTCGCCCTGGCGGCGGCCGCCGGCGGTTTTCCACACGTACCCGTCGATCTCCTCGGCAAGGCACGTCGGTTTCCTCGCCTCCGACAGCACGGGGTCGCGCCGGACCGGGGCGTTGCGGAAGGCGAACAGCCGGGGGCGGCCGTCGCCGGAGTTCCGCAGCCGGGTGGCCACGGCCTGGATGCCGGGGCTTACGTCTTTGACCGCCGCAACGGTCTTCATGTTCAAATGCCGTTCAAGCGTCGCCCTGTCCTCTGCGTCGTGGTCACAGACGATCGCCCACGACCTCGGTTCGCCGGCCGACAGGGCCGTCATCTCCTTCGCGGCGTCCTCCACAAGCAGATGCACTCGGTACAACTCACGGTAGAGGTAAAGCCTGCCGTCGGGGTCCTTGGCCCACCATTGGCAAACAAACGGGTTGGTGTAACCGAAGTCCACGGACCAATACCGCGTCCAAGCGTCGGGGATCTCGAACGGGGCGATCACGTGGGTTGCACTGTCCCATCCCTCGTACACCACGCCCTCGGCTTGCACCCAGCGGCCAAACCGCAGCCGCTGCTTGCGCGGGCCGGTCAAGGCGTCCAGTTTCGCCAGGTAGGTCCTGCCGCCCGGCGTCCAGTCGCCCTTGTCCGCATCCCACAGTGTGGGGTTGTCCTCGTGTCGGCATTCAAACAGTCGGGTAACGCCGGCGTCGCAACGGCGCTTCAGCCAGTGCGTCGGCCGGTCGGGGTTGGTGTCCACCATCAGCTGCTGATACGGCAGCCGGCCGTGGCGGACACGGGTACTCAGGGCCTCCCAAGCCTCCTCCTCCAACTCGATGGCCTCCTGCACGTAGATCGCGTCGTATTCGGTGGACATGACCTTGCCGGGCTTGTCGAGGCCTCCCAATACGATCGTGCTGCCGTTGGGGTAGCGGTACGCTTGGCGGACGCGCCGCTGTCCGCCCGTCGCCAGGGCGGGGTGGCCTTCGGGCAAGACCTTCTCCTCAAACGTCACCAGCGCCGATTCGGTCAAGCTCTCCCTCGTCTTTCTGAGCATCAAGGCCCGCAGCCTGGGAATCTCCGACGCTAGCAGGTGCAGTTTCAGCAGGTTCGCCAAACTCTTCCCCGTGCCGGCGGGGCCGGAAAGCAGGACCTCCGACGCCTGGCACGCGAACAGCTCCCGCGCGGCCCCGCGCAGGTGGTAGGGGCCGCGGTTGGGCGAATCAGACGGCAGGCGAATCCGGGCCACTGGCGTTCTCCGGGGTGGGCGTCCTGCCGAGGGCGGCGTCTGCGTCCACGCCGCCGATGATGACCACGCCGGGACCGGACGGCGGGACGGAATCCTTGTCGGGGAACAGGTCCAAGAGTCGCGCCTCCGAATCGACGCAGGCGAGCGCCGCCCGCACGTCCCCTTGATTCACGGCCTTGGCGTACAGGTTGCGGCGCTGGGCCAAGTGCCGACGCAGCAGCTTTTTCCGGGGTGCGCGGCAGCTTTCGGCGATCAGCTTGTCCGCCTTGGCCATATAACGCCACAACTGGCTATCGCTCAGCGGCTTGGCGTCCTCCGGCAGCTCCCAGACCGAACCCGCCTCATGCTCGTTTTCCCGCACGTCCTCTCGCACGTCCCAGAACTCGGCGCCGTCCAGACGGATGCGAAGGATTTCCTCAACGCGCCGGGCCACGACGTGGCCGGGGGTGGGGCGACGTCGCCCCGGCTGCTGACCGTCATTCGTCGGGGCGGGGTTCATGGCGATTCAAGAGGTCTTCGATCTATCGGCTGTGCCACGTGTGCAAGCCGGCGTCGTTAATGAGGGCGAATTGCTCCCGGCCGCTGCCGTTGCCGCACAAGTTCGCGCTCCCTTCGATGGTCAGCTTGTCCCGCGATTGAAACGCCAACGTCGCAACCTTGGCGTGGCTGTGACCGGTTGCGGCCCGTTGCCCCCGCTCGCGGAACTCGGCAAGCGTCTCCGTCCACAAGGCCCCCTTGTGCGACCGGAAGAAGATCGACGCCACTAGCGAAAGCGAAAGGACATGGCCGGCGTCCAGCCAGGCCAGCATCATGCGGAGATTCCGCTCGTTGTAGCCCAGCGTGGCGATCATCAGGCGGTCGCATGGGCCAAGCCGTTCGATCAGGGCGTTCAGAACGTCGGTCAGGTCGAGGCGAGCCGTGCAGACGGCGTGCAGGCTCTCGCCAGGTCCGGGCAGGTGCTCAAGCACGGCCTTCGCCTCGGCGATGCTGGCCGCACGGCGTGCGGCCAGCTTGACCCGCGTCGGCGTCGGCAGGCCTTCGCCGTTGTCGTCCTGGTCGTCGTCGGCGCCAGGCGGGCGGCCGAACGGGATGCGGCGGACGGCGAAGCGGGCCATGGTCAGCGCCCCCCGGTGTAGCTGCGCCAGGCGTCCGAGCGGCCCTTGCCGCTGGATTTCTTCTTGCCGGCGGCCTCGGCCTTCTTGCCGGCTTTCGGGCGCTTGTTCGCCCCGAAATTGAAACTGGTCGATCCCGTGGCCATGTCGCTCTCCCTCTCACGCCGCCGGCCCGTCCGGCGCCGTCTCCGCCGGTAAATTACCGGCCTCCCGCAAGCCGCGCCGGACTCGCTCGAGGTCGCCGGCCGGCCACGCGAACAGCGGGCCGACCTTGCGCGGCGGCTGGATGAACCCGCGGCGCATGGCCGCTTGCAGCTGCCAGGGCGGCACGCCGCAGGCGCCGGCCATCTCCACCGTCGTCATCAAGTCGGCCGCGTTGTGCGTTGCGGTTGTCATAACATCCAGTCTCCCACGCCCCGCGCACCAGACAAGACAGGTATGTAACACCTGTTACTACTTTGTTCCCGCCAGTTCGCCGGGCGGAACGCCCAGGGCGGCGGCGAGCCGCACGACCGTATCGGCCGCGGGGCGGCGGCCGCGCCTGCCGGTTTCCAGCATGGAAATCGCCTCGCGGGTCAGGCCGGTCCGGACGGCAAGGGCGTGCTGCTTCAGGCCGGCGGCAAGGCGGAGGCGGCGGAGGCGGGCGCCCAGCGTCTCAGTCATCATCGGGGCCGTCCTCCGCGTCGGGCGGCACGGCGCCGCCGTCCGTCTCCCACTGGTCGATGTCGGGGGCGTCAGGGTTTCGCATGGACTGATGCTCCTTTCTGGAGCTTTTTCTCACGTTGACATTATGTCAGTTCCGACATATAGTACAGGTATGAGCAACGGCCGGAAGCCCCTGGTTTGGCTGTACGGCGAAATCAAAACCCCGCCCTTCTCGAAGGAGGGCCGGATCGAGGCCGGGACGCTGCTCCGTCGGCTTCAAGAGGGAGAGTCGTTGGGAATGCCCCTCTCACGGCCGATGGCGAGCATTGGCCCGCGTTGCCACGAACTCCGGATCCGGGAGGCGGCCCACAACTGGAGAATCGTCTACCGGCTGGACTCGGACGCGATCGTGATCGCGGACGTTTTTCCGAAGGGCACGCAGCGGACCCCGAGGCAGATCATCGAAACCTGCCGGCGTCGGCTGGCGGCTTATGGCAAGGCCAAGGCGAAGCCGAAGAAGTGAGGGAATGCCATGATGGACAAAGAAACTCGCGGGCGTCTGGAGGCGGCCGGGTTCCGCGTCGGCGACGCCGAGGACTTCCTCGGCCTGACGGATGAGGAGCGCCGCCTGGTGGAGCTGCGCCTGGCGGCCAGCCGCGCGGTTCGGCGACGCCGGGAAGAACGCGGCGTGACGCAACTGGAGCTGGCACGGAAGCTGAAGTCCAGTCAGTCGCGGGTCGCCAAGATCGAGGCCGGGGCGGCGGACGTTTCGCTCGACCTGCTCATCCGGGCGCTGTTCGTGGCCGGCGGCGAAGTGGCGGACTTGGCGGCGGCGGCGCGCCATCCCCGGAAAGCGCACGGGGTCCCGCGGTCGCACGGCGCGGGAAAGCCCAAGGCTCGGGCCGAAAAGATGGCGGGCAAAGCCTGACCTGATTGCTCGGCCGGCGTCCGGATCGGTCGGCTCACGCATGGGCTTTGCCTCCGTCCGGGGTCGCGATTGCATCAAACAATCCACGGTGCTTTCGACAGCGGGGCGGCTTTGGGGTCAGGTCAACCGGCGCCAGGTCCTCGGCCCGCAGCTCCGACCGGCGGAGTTCCCAGCGCCCGGACCGCAGCGTCCACGTCCAGACTTCCGCAGCGTTCCCGGCGGCAAGGAACCGGCGCAACGCCGGGGTCGCGGCCAGCTTCTTCGCCCGGCGGGCGTGGTGGGCGCCGGTGCTGGCCTGGATGCCAGTCACCCCGGGGCGGTCGGGCCGGATCGCCAGGATGTCGAATCCCCACAAATCCTGTCTGATTTTGGCGAAGGCGTTCCATTTCTCCACGACCGCGGCCGTCCAGCCGAGCCGCTTGCGGGCGTGGTCCAGGCTCAGTTTGGTCGGCGACGGCTTGCTCATCGTGGGCCTGGTCAGGCGTCGGGGTCGCTCCCCACGCCGGCGAAGGCGTGCAGCCGGTCGAGGGCCTCGTCGGCCCGGTCGGTCAGGTCGGCGAGCAGAATCAGCACGCGGGCGCGGTCGGTGGTGCTCACGTCGCTGCCGGCGGCCTGCTGTAGCTCGGCGACGCGGGCGGTCAGGTCGGCGGCCTGGTGGGCGATGGCGGCGGCCAGGGCGTCGTGTGCGGCTTCATTCATGGTCGGGGGCCTCGGTGTCAACAGGAAGTCACAGCAACCGGCGGACGTATGGCCGCCGTGGGGCGTTGGGGTCGTCTGCGGCGCGAAGAACCAGAGAATCGCCGCCGCCGCGCATGGACCGGAGCGCGTCCAACTGGGCGGACAAGGCGGCGTCATAATCCGGCCCCTCGGCAAGCCGGGTCCAGGCGACGCCGGGGCGGGGGCGCCACCAGCCCAAAAAACCGGACTCGACTGCTGCAGTTTTCATTGAAAACGGCCTCCTTCGGCGGGTTGCGGATGTAGCAGATGTAGCAGCTCCCCGCCTCTGTACCTCCTTCAGCTTCTTAAGCGCTTTTTTGCGCCACTCCCGCAGAAGGAAGTAGCTGCTACATCTGCTACATGCGCTGCTTGCCGCTATGGCGGAAAAACGTCCGTCCGCACGTCGCAAAGCTCTTCCAGCGAAGCGTTTGGGTCCGAATCCAGCCCGCGCCACGCCCAGCCGCGGACGCCGATACGGTCGCTCTTCCGCAATTCAGGGATGGTGAGCGTCTTCAAATACATTCCGGCGCGGTTGACCGGGTGTTTTTCGCCCGTCGCGCGGTTGACGATCTCGGCGGCGGCGGGGGCCGGAATCCAAACCGCGTCCCGGTTGGGCGTGTGTCCGCGCCGGCGCAGATCCTCAAGGAACGCCGTCCGCACCAAGTCCGCTTCCGCGCTGTCGTCGTCGATGGCGGCCTGCCGGTCTTCGATGGCTTCTTGGCAGGCGGCGGGATCCCCGACGCGGGATAAGACCGCCTGTTCCCACGCGGCCCAGCGGGAGAAGCGCTTCAGGGGCGCGGCGGGTTTTTTCAGCTCGGCCAAGACGTCGCCGACGATGGACCAGCGGAGGCGATCGATCAGCTCCCACGTCTCCGTCTCCCAGGACGGCTTGGGGTCCGGGCGCCGCAGACGAATCGGCACGCACCGCTGCGCCATGTCGCGCGACAAGCTGGCGTTGTTGAGCGTGATGAACCAGACGAGCGTATTCGGCTGCCGGCCTTCGCCGACGTACAGCGCCCGACCGCTCACCACGTCGCCGGTGATGAGCGATTCCAGGTCGCCCCAGCTGAATCGCAACGTCTTCACGTTGTCCAAGAGGGCGATGCGCCGGTCGAGCGCGGCAGGCGACAGGAGGCGCGTCATCAGCTTGTCGATGTCCTTGTCCGGCCGGGCGTCGATATGCCCTCCGGCGAGAAAAGCCGCCGCCTGCGCCAGCTTGCTCTTGCCAACGCCGCGGCCGCCTTGCGGGTCGTCCGGCTCGCTCTCCAAGAGGAACGCCGGCCGCTGGCCTGGCGGGCCGCCCCAGAACAGCGTGAGGAAGACGGCCTTGATTAAGTCGGCGTCCACGTCGCTCGCCGGCCGGAACCGCGCCTGCAGTTGGGCCAAGGCCCGCCCGTCGCCGCCCCGGATTTCCGGATGCAGGTAGTAGGTGCGCGGCAGAGCCGGGTGATGCGGCGCCGCCTCGATGGCGTCAAAGCATTGGGCCGACTGGCGCAAGTGGGCGTGAAGCTGCGCCTGCGTCACTTTGTCCTCGCCCCTGGCCCACCAGATTCCGTTGTCCGCGTCCGCTCCCAGCTGCATCCCGATCCAGGCGAACAGGGCGTCGGGCGATTCCAACCTGAGCGGCCGATAATCGTCGCCGGGGACGAAAAGCTGGCGCTCCACTCGCTTGGGCCATCCCTTCGTCAGCTCCGCAAGGCGTTGGGCGATGCAGGGGACCGACAGGCCAATTTTGACGGCATCCTGGTCGTCGATTTTCTCGACGCGGTAGTTGGCGAAGGCCGGCTCGTCGACGCGGCGGCTGCGACTCCGGCTTTTGGAGGCGGCGCCCTTGCGGCCGTTCGCTCCGCCGGCGCTGTGGCGCCCCAGAATATCCTCCAAGGGGTCGCTCATGACGGAGCCGTCCCCCTCTCGGCGGCCCGCTGGATGGCCGTTAGAGCGCGGGCCGCTTCGGGCCGCTGCTAAAGTCGGCGCAGAAACAAGGCCAGCAGCTTGTCGGCCTGGGCGGCCTGGTCCTCGTCGTCGTAGGCCCGCGCCACGGCGGCCAACACCTCGACGCCGCGGTCCATATGGCCCGGGTAGCCCGACCGCGCGAGCGCCCGGCGCTCGGCGTCCTGCTGTCGGACGCCCTCCGCACGCAGCCGGCGG
>DATKHW010000562.1:0-3849 GCA_035546275.1 Gemmataceae bacterium | reverse complement strand
CCGCACCGGCCAGGCGCCCGCCGCGCCGGAACCCGCGAGCGTAACGCTGCTGGCCGTAGGGACGCTGTGCGCCGGCGCCTACGGCTGGCGCTTGCGGCGGAAACAGTCTGCGGCTAAGCTGGAACCATGATCTCGCGCCGGACCCCAATGACCCGCCGGGCCCTTTTGAAGGGCGTCGGCGTCACGATGGCCCTCCCCTGGCTGGAATCGCTTTCCGGCTGGGGAGGCGAAGCGCCTGCCAACGCACCGCCAGCTGAATCGCCAAAGCGCTTCGCCGTCCTGTTCATGGGCAATGGGATCAGCCCGAACAACTGGGCCGCCAAGGGGTCGGGCGCCGAAATGGAGCTGAGCAAAAGCCTTCAGCCCCTTGCTCCATTCCGGACGCGGCTCAACGTCATTTCCGGCCTATTCAACAAGCACGCCACGGGAGTCGGCATCCATCCCGGCCAAACCGGCAATATCCTGTCGGGCGCCGCTCTTCAAAAGGGAGCCGTTCTGCATGGCGGCGTCAGCGTGGATCAGGTGCTCGCCGCCCATTTCGAGGAGGAAACCGCGCAGCCGAGCCTGGTGCTCGGGTGCGAGCAGCCGATCACCGGCTACCACGAGACGAACTTCTCGATGGCCTACAGCTCGCACATCTCGTGGCAGGACGCCAACTCGCCGGTGCCGATGGAAGTTTATCCCTCGCTGGCATTCGACGGCCTTTTTGAAAACCAGGGCAGCCGGCGGACGCTCAGCATCCTCGACCGCGTCCAGGAGCAGGCCGCCGACCTCAACCGCCAGGTGAGCCGGGCCGACAAGGCCAAGATCGACGAATACTTGACCAGCGTCCGCGAGGTGGAAAAGCGCGCCGAGCGGATGCGCGCGGACAAGGACCGGGCCGACGACAAGGCCCGCGATCGCGGCCGGCCTGCCGTTCTCATGCCCCGGCCGGACAACGGCCTTCCGGAAGACATCCGCGAACATATGCGGCTGATGTGCGACATCATCGCGCTGGCTTTTCAAACGGACAAGACGCGCATCGCCACGTTGCTGCTTTGCCGCGATCTTTCCGGTCTCTTTTATCCGTTCCTCGATGTGCGCACGGCCCACCATCCGACGTCGCATGAAGACAATTCCGACGCTTATGAGAGGGTGACGCGCTATTACGTGGGTCAGCTGGCATATTTGGCCGAGCGACTGGCCGCCATGCCGGAAGGCGACGCGACCGTGCTCGACCATTCGTGCCTGATGTTCATCTCCAACATGTGGTCGGGAACGCGGCACGATTCGACGAAGGTGCCCGTCTTGCTGCTGGGCGGCCTGAGCGGGACGCTGGCGACCGGCCGGGTCCTCGACTGCACTGGCCGCGGGGACGACGATCGCAAGCTGTGCGACCTTTACTTGTCGCTGATGAACCGCATGGGCGTGAAGGCGGATCGGTTCGGCGACGCAGATACTCCGCTCGCAGGGCTGTAACCGTTCCCGCATTTACAAGATTCCTGATCCGCCGTCGGCCGCCGCCAGCTTCTGCAGCAGCCGGTCCAAGAACACCGCCTGATCCGGGTGGATCACTTGCCGTGCTTTGTCGATCGGCAAAAACTCGGCTTGGTCCACCTCCCACGAAGTCGGCCGCGGCGCTGCACCAACGGGCGCTGGCCCGGCGAAGCAATGGACGCGCTTGTGACTTTTGCGGTACACCATATCGCCTAGAGGCGCCAGCTCGCCGGCCTCCACGCCGGTTTCCTCGCGCGTCTCGCGCCTAGCCGTCTTTTCCAGATCGGTTTCCGTTGCGTCCGGCTCGCCCTTGGGAATGCTCCACGGGGCGCGGCGGTTGTACGGGCCGCTGGGATGAACCAGTAGCACCTCCAGGGCCCCTGGCCCATCGCGATACAGAAGCGTGCCGGCCGACTGTCTCATAAGGCTACTTTGGCCGAAAGAGGCCGCCGGTGCAAGGTGCCTGTGGGGCCGCCGACCGGGACGGCGGCCCCAATGGCCGCCGCCTTCACTTGGAGGCGGCGCCCTGGTTGCCGGCACCCTGGTTGCCGCCCCCCTGGGCGCTGGCCGCCTTGACCCACTGGATGGTCAGCGGGTTGCCGGCCTTGCGCTGGATAGCAATGCCCGCATTGGGGCCGGGGTTGAACGTCAAGCCCGCCGCCGCGATCACGAGGTTGACGGGTGGGTTCGTCGTCTCCGGCCCGAACTTGGGTTCGAAGGCGATGAACAGCTGGTCCCTCAAGGTGGCGCCGGGGATGACATACGCCTTCTGTGTAGCGTCAAAATTCGCGGGGAGGGATATCGGATCGACGCCGAACTGCTTGTCGAACGTCAACTTCACCGTTACCGTCGGGTACTTGGCGGGGTCCACGTCGCCCGGCAGGAGCAACAAGCTCGGCGGGCTGAAGTTGAAGTCCGGCTGGCTCGTTGTCGGCCCCGTGGCACTGGCAGTCTGGCCGGCGGGGGGCGCCGTGATGCCGCGACCATTGTAGGTAAACGCGACCTGGAAAGTCGCCACCTTCCAGGCCGTCCCCTTTACGGCGACGGTGGTGCCGTCCGTCGTGTCGGGAGGGATGCACACCGGAACGAGCAAGTGCTGCGTGACGCCGTAGGGCGTGGCGAGCTGGATGTCCACGAACTTCTGGTCGGTCCCGAGCACGATGGGGTCGGCTGGGATGACGGCCTTCATCACCTGGCGGCTGAGCAATTCCCCCGTGCCCACGTCCTGGCCGCCGGCGATAATGCGCGTCTGATGGACGCTGAAGTGGTTGCCCACGAGGAAAAGCGTGGTCGGTGCCTTGGGGTTGATCGAGGGGCTGCCGTACCAGCCTTCCAGCTCGGGCGCTAGGTCGGTGACGCCGGTGTTGAACATGGCGAAGCCGCCGAGTGTGTCCTCATAGGGCACCTGGACCTGCGTCGATTGCAGCGGCAGCCGCGCCTCCAGCTGTTTCGCCTTTTGGAGCAAGCGCTCGAGGTCGCCGTCGCGGTAGCAGTCGGCGTCCACGACGTTCGGGCCGCAGTTCTCGATCGCCTTGACGCGGCTGCTGAGCTTCATCGCCTGCCTGGAGTCCAGCTCCTTGCACTTGGGGTCGGTCAGGCTGAACCAGTTGCTGCTGACGTTGAGCGTGGCGTAGGGCACGAACGACGGCATGATGACGACGGCGGAGCACTCGCGGATGCCCGGCTCCAGGCGGCGCTGCCGGAGCAGCTCGTCCTTGCTCGGCCCGCCGATCAGCAGGTCCTGCGTGAAGACCTTGATGTTGCTGTCGATGTCCGGCGATTGGAAGCGCGGGTAGAAGCGCCAGCCGAAGGTGTCCTCGCCGTGGGAGAAGCCGACGGCGGTGCCGTTGAGGTCGATGGTGGCGAAGTCGAATTCTATACGTCTGGCGTATCTCATTACGTTAGACGCACTAATTTGGCCCTTGACGAAGGCCAGCGACATGGCGAGCTGCATTTCGCGGCGGCTACTAAAAGTGTCCGCCAAGTTCTGCTCTTCCGTGACTGGGTCGAGGGCGAAGACGTGAATCGGCCATCGGCACTCCACATACTGCTTGAATGCCTGCCGGGCCTCCACCGACGGGTTGGGCGAGTAGTAGTCCAGCCAGCCTTCCGGGGCGCAAGCGCAACCCTTGGAGGCGGCCGTTTCCTTCATGTCCTGCACGAGCTGGTCCGTCAGCAGCGCCGAATCGACGATGATAGCCCAGGCGAGGGCGGCGGTGGTGGTGTGCTGTTGGCCGCCTGTTGGACCGTACCAAAACTTCCACTGGCCAGTCTTTGCCTCCACGGCTTCCTTGAACGCATTACGTTGTTCTCGAATGTAAAGAAGATTGCGCGCCCGGATTGCTGCGGCCAGGTCAGTTGTGCAGTACGTCC
>DATKHW010000561.1:0-6973 GCA_035546275.1 Gemmataceae bacterium | reverse complement strand
ACCACAGGCGGCCCGTCCGGCGCGGGCCCACAGCCGGGAGGCGCCGGAGCGAACCGCCAGCCCTTCATAGAGAAAGGCCGTCACCGACAGGGCCGTCACCGCCGCCCGCGCCAGGCGCAGCATGCGCAACCGGACGCCGTCCTCGGGGCCGAGGTATGCCAGAGACAGCACAGCCGGCGCCGCCCGCGACAGGCCCATTACTCCGTCCAGCACCATGCCCAGGCAAAGGATCGGAAAAATCACTCGCGCCCAGGCCTGGCCGGGCCGATCCGCGACCGCACCCAGGATTGCGAACCCAGCCGCGTTCAGCGCCGCCCCAATCGGGACGAGATCGACCGCCTCGGGCCGCCACGGTTCCAGGACGTAGCCCGCTGCGTAGAGGACCGCGCCCAGGCCGGTCAGCACGGCGGGGATCGGCCGCGCCGACGGCGCCGCCCCGGCCAGCACCTCCGCCGTCAGCAGCTGGAGGAACGCCATGGCCAGAACCACCGCCTGGCCGTGCCGGGCGACCATGCGGGCGCTGCCGACGATGGAGGACCGGGTCGCGTTCGGACAGCGACCAGGGGTCGAGCCAGGCAGCCCAAACAAAACCGGCCGTCAGCAAGGCCCACCCGATCAGGCTGTTCCAGCTGGGCGATCGGCCGGCGGCGTTCATGGGCGTGCTTCCGGTTCCTCGTCTCGTGCCGCGCAAACGCTATCCCATCAAGCGGTCCGGTTTGACCGTCATTCTATGCCGGCGGTCCGCGCCCGCAAAACGGTTTGTCCCTCAACCGGCATTTGCGCAAGGATGCGATGAATAAAATGGACGGTTCGTGGGCACGAATACCTTTCCAGAGGGGACGCCGACGTGCGCGCCCTGTGGTTGGAACGCCCCTTGACGGCTCAAGATCGACCACGAAGATGTGAAGCAGCCGGCGGCGCGGCCGGCTGCCAACCTTCGGAGCCACCGTGACTTCTCGCCTTCGGCTGATCGGCCTGGCTTGTTTGCGCGCCGCCGTCGTCGGCGTCGCTGCCGTCGTCTTGGCGGACATGCTGGCGGTCCAGGCTGCATCCGATGAGCCGCGGCGCCTGGCGTTGCTTATCGGGGTCGGCGCCGCGGTCGGCTGCGCCGTCGCGGCGTTCCAGCTGCATCCACGTCGCAGCCTTGGCCTGGCGCCAGTCGCGGCCACGGGGTTAGCCGTGGCTCTGTGCGCCGCCGCATTTTCGAGCGTTTCGTGGTCGCCGGCTTTTTGCGTTACGCTCGGCCTCTTCGCCGGCTTGGCGGGTGCGGCGTTGCGTGCGGTCGTCCAGGAGGCGACCCCGCGCCGGTTGCCGGCCCTGCCGATCGACGCCGTCGGCGCCGGCGTGATGTTGTTTCTTCTTGCGCGAATCGCAACCGGCGGCTTGGCCCCGTCCGCCTGGTGGTGCGGCCTGCTCGCCGCCGTGTGCGGCGCCACCGCAATCGTTGCCTGGCTGACGGCTTTCGTGCCGACGGTGGAGTTGCTCGTCGAAATCGCAGTGTGGCCAATGTACGACATTCGCGCCTGCGGTCCCGGCGCCGACCGCATTCCGCGCCGCGGTCCGCTGCTCATCATCGCCAATCACACGGCCTATGCAGACCCGTTTTGGCTGAGCAAGATCGTCCCCCGCAAGGCCACGCCGATGATGACGAGTCTCTTTTACGACCTGCCGGTCATCCATTGGCTCATGGTTCATTTGGTCCGAGCCATCCGGGTGCAAGCGTCCTCGTTCCGGCGTGAGGCGCCAGAGTTGCAGGAAGCAGTTAAAGTGTTGCGCCGCGGCGGTTGCGTTCTGCTGTTTCCCGAGGGCGGGCTGCGGTCGCGCGAGGAGCAGCTGCTTAAACCGTTCGGCCAGGGGGCCTGGCACATCCTCAAGGAATTGCCGCAGACGCCGGTCGTCGTCTGCTGGATCGAGGGCGGCTGGGGCAGCTGGGCCTCCTACCGCGGCGGACCGCCGATGAAGAATAAACGCCTCGATTTCCGCCGGCCGATCGACATCTTCGTGGATGAAGCCCGGCCGCTCGACGCCGCCGTCCTGGCCGACCACCACACCACCCGCGCGCACTTGCGGCAAGCGTGTTTGGAATGTCGCCGTCGGCTCGGCTTGCCGACTCCACACGAAACGGAAAAGCCAGAGCACTGCGAAAACCACGATGCACCGGAAAGCAATACGCACCAGACGAA
Organism: Gemmataceae bacterium; assembly: GCA_035546275.1. Lineage (GTDB taxonomy): Bacteria > Planctomycetota > Planctomycetia > Gemmatales > Gemmataceae > UBA4732. The sequence continues at coordinate 4,790 of DATKHW010000561.1, read as the reverse complement.
ACCGTAACTCAAGGCACAAACCTTCGGGCCGACCGCGTGGGCGATCCACTGACGGCGCCGGTCGATCGGCAAGTGGACCTGCGCACCGCCGTGCGTCTGCATAAGATGGACTGCGGCGAGGAACTTGGGTGTTGGGAGAAACGATACGGCGATGCACGCCATCCTTGCGTCACTCGGCACCGACGGCGACGTCATCCCCTACGTTGGATTGGGGGCGCGGCTGCGCGCGAGAGGGCACCGAGTGACGGTGGCCGCCAATGAAAACTTCCGCTCGCTGGCCCTGGAACACGGCCTCGCCTTTCATCCGCTGGTGACGGCGGAGGAAACGCGGGCGCTGTTCGCTAATCCCGATTTTTGGGATCCGCTAAAAGGAAGCTGGGTGGCCGCGCGCTGGGGCGCCGGCATGATCGGCCGGCAGTATCGTCTGCTGGCCGAATTGGCGAGCGACCCCGACGTGGTGTTGGCGGCTGTGCCGATGCTGTTCGCCGCTCGGCTTGTGCAGGAGACGATGGCCCGGCCGCTGGCCAGCATCGTTTTGCAGCCGTGGATGGTGCCGAGCATGGACGCCCCACCCGTCATGCCGGGCGGCCTGACGCTGCCCCGTCGGACGCCGCGTCCCCTTGGCGATCTCTATTGGCGCATGATCGATGTGACGGCCGCCGTCCTGGTCGGCGGCCGGCTGAACCGCGTGCGGGCGTCGCTCGGCCTGGGGCCGGTGAATCGCATTTTCCGCTGGTGGTACTCGCCGCAGCGCGTGCTCGGCTTGTTTCCGGACTGGTACGGTCTTCCGCAGGCCGATTGGCCGACTCAGATGCGCCTGACCGGCTTCCCGCACTACGACGGCCGACCGGGCGCCGGGCTGCCGGCCGATGTGCGCGACTTCCTCCGCGCCGGACCTCCCCCGGTCGTGTTCACCTTCGGCACGGCCATGCTCCACGCGGCGCACTTCTTCCGCTCCGCCGTGAAGGCCTGTCAACTGCTCGGCGTCCGCGGCCTGCTGATGAGCAAGTACGCGCGGCAAATTCCCGCCGTGCTGCCGCCCGGCGTCCACCACGCCGCCTTCGCTCCGTTTCACGAGCTGTTTCCGCATTGCGCGGCGGTGGTGCACCACGGCGGCGTCGGCACGACAGCGCGAGCGCTGGCCGCCGGCGTGCCCCAGCTGATCTTGCCCCTGGCATATGACCAGACGGACAATGCCGTGCGCGTCCAGAAACTCGGCGTGGGCGATTGGCTGAATGTCCGCGGTCGCAGCGGCGGGGCGATGGCCCGGACGCTGCAACGGCTATTGGGCCTAGACGTGCGCGACCGGTGCCGCGCGGCGGCCGCGCACTTCGGCCAAGAAGATGGGCTGGAGGCGGCGGCGGAATGGATGGAGGAGTTGGCGGAGCGTGGTAGGCGCTGACAAAATCGGAGATGGCGTCACGGGGCCTCGAGCCGGCGGAGCGCGGCCTCAGCCGCCGTGGTGAGGTCGCATGTCTCGTCCTTGGCGAGGCTCGACAGCAAATCCCGGCCCTCCTCGCCGCCGCCCGCTTCCAGCACGCGCCCCGCTCGCATTCGGCGGCGCTCCTCCGGCGCGGGACGGCGGTCGGTCAGCAAAGTCGTGAGCCGCTGCCGCTGTTCCGCCGACGGGTGAGCGGCAAGCGCCTGGCGGAGGGTAGGGGCGACGGTTTCCGCCGCCTTGGCCTATTCGGCGCTAGCGCGTTCCCGTGTATCAAAATCGTCATTATCCAGATCCGCGATGAGGTGGGCTGCACGCTCGGCGGTCACAATGGGCGGCCGATACAGACGTTCGCGCACTAGGGCGACCGCGCGCGGTCCGGCGCCGGCGAGGCGCCAGCCCGGAAGGTCCGCCCGCAGAGCGTCGTCGCCGGCCAGGTCTTCCCAAAGCGGCGCCAAGTCGTCAGGCACGGCGCCCGGCGCGCCGGCCGCGCCCCAGCATTTCGCCGCAGCCGCCGGGTCGATCCGCCGCAGCACGCGCATCGCCGCATGGGCGACGCCAGCGTCCGAGTGTCGCGTCAGGGCGGCCACTTGGGGCGCCGTCGGCGCCGCGGCCGGCCCGAGCGAGTAATACGTCTCGGCCAGGCAGCTGAAAAACCGGATGGTTCGGAGGCCTTCAAAACGGCTCGATCGTAACGCCGGCTGTTCCGGAAAGCCAGAACTCAACGGCGAAGACGCAACCCCGCAGCGTCCCTAAGATGATCCTGATGGGCGGCGGTCGTCGCCTGCATTTTCCACCCCGACGAGGACGGCAACGCCATGGCGGACCAACTGCAACAGTGGAAAGAATTGGCGGCCCAACTCCGCGTGGACAGCATCCGGTGCACCACCGCGGCGGGTTCGGGACATCCCACCTCCTCCATGTCCGCGGCCGACCTCATGGCCGTGCTTCTCGCTAAGTACCTGCGCTTCGACTGGTCGCAGCCGCATTTTCCCAACAACGACCGCCTGATCTTCAGTAAGGGCCACGCCTGCCCAGTCCTCTACTCCATGTTCAAGGCGGCCGGCGCCATTACCGACCAGGAGCTGATGAGCCTCCGCAAATTCGGCAGCCGGCTTCAGGGCCACCCCAATCCGCACGTCCTGCCGTATGTGGACGTCGCCACCGGATCGCTCGGCCAGGGTCTGCCGATCGGCGTCGGCATGGCTCTCAACGGCAAGTACCTCGACAAGCTTCCCTATCGGGTCTACGTCGTCCTCGGCGACAGCGAATGCGCGGAAGGCTCCATCTGGGAGGCGTTCGACAAGGCATCGTATTACAAGCTCGACAACCTCACCGCCGTCCTCGACATGAACCGGCTGGGCCAGCGCGGCGAGACGGACCTTGGCTGGAACAGCGCCGCCTATGCCGCCCGCGCTCGCGCCTTCGGTTGGAACGCCATCGAGCTGAACGGCCACGACCTCGCGGCCATCGACAAGGCCTATGCCGACGCAGCCAACGAGAAAAACAAACCGACCGTCCTCGTGGCCAAGACGATCAAGGGGAGCGGCGTCGCGCTCGTCGCCAACAAAGAGGGCTGGCACGGCAAGGCGCTCAGCCCCGATCAGGCCAAGCAGGCCATCGCCGAGCTAGGCGGCGAGCGGAAGATCGTCATTCAATCGCCCAAACCGACGAAAGAGGTCCCCGATAACGTCATGACCTCGTCGGCGCTCAAAGGCACCTCCTATCCTGTCGGCGGCAAGGAGGCGACGCGTAAGGCCTATGGCGACGCCCTGACTGCTCTCGGCGCCCGCCGGCCCGACGTCGTCGCGCTGGACGCCGAAGTATCCAACTCGACCCACGCCGACGAATTCAAGAAGGCCCATCCCGACCGCTTCTTCGAGATGTTCATCGCCGAGCAGCAGCTGCTCGGCGCAGCCGTCGGCCTCGGCGTTCTCGGCAAGCGAGCCTTCGCCTCCACTTTCGCCGCCTTCTTCACGCGCGCCTTCGATCAAATTCGGATGGCGTCAATCTCCAATGCGTCTATTCATCTCAGCGGCTCGCACGCCGGTTGCAGCATTGGCGAGGACGGGCCGTCCCAGATGGCGCTGGAGGACCTCGCCATGATGCGGGCCGTGGACGGCAGCACCGTCCTGTATCCGTGCGACGCCAATCAGACGGCGGCCTTAGTTGAGCAGATGGCGGATTTGCCTGGCGTCTCCTATATCCGCACCACGCGCGAGAAGACGCCGATCCTCTACAGCCCCGGCGAGCTGTTCCCCATTGGCGCCGCGCGCGTCGTCAAGCGCGGCGACAAGGACCGGGTTGCCGTGATCGCGGCCGGCATCACCGTTCACGAGGCGGTGAAGGCGTACGACAAGCTCAAGGCGGAGGGAACCGAGATTCGCATCATCGACGCCTATACCGTCAAGCCCATCGACAAAAAAACGCTGTTCGAGACGGTGAAGGCCGTGGGCGGCAAGCTGGTCACGGTCGAAGACCACTGGCCGGAAGGCGGGCTGGGCGACGCGGTGCTGGACGCGCTGGCGACCGAGCCCCTGAACAACCTCCGCGTGGTCAAGCTCGCAGTGAAGGGAATGCCCGGCTCCGGCACGCCGGCCGAGCTGATGCACGCCGCAGGGATCGATGCGGACGCCATTATTAAGGCGGTGAAGTCGCTTCTATAGTCCGTTGTCCGTTGTCCGTTGTCCGTTGCAAGTCGCGGCGGCCATTTTCTCGCCGACAACGCATCCGGTCGGCGGCCGGGTCAGGTCAGCGACCAAAGACGGACAACGGACGACGAACAACGGACCAAACCATGAGCATCCTGCGCTCCCTGGCGCACCGCAATTTCCGCCTGTTCTTCATCGGACAGGGCCTGTCGCTCATCGGCACCTGGATGCAGACGACGGCCATGGCGTGGCTGGTCAACCGGCTGACCGCGCCGCCGGGAAGCAACGAGGGCAGCCCCTTCTGGCTGACGATGATCGTCTTCGCCAACCAGATTCCCGGCCTCGTCCTCGGACCGTTCTCGGGCGTCGTCGCCGACCGTTTTCGCCGCCGACCGATCCTCTGCATCACCCAGTCGCTCATGATGCTGCAGGCTTTCGTCCTCGCCTGGTTGGCCTATGTCGGGATTATTCAGGTCTGGCATCTGCTTATCCTCGGGTTGCTGCTTGGCGTCGTCAGCACATTCGACGTGACCACGCGGCAGGCCTTCTTGACGCACATGGTCGGCGGTCAGGAGAACCTCGCGAACGCCATCGCCCTGAACTCGTCGCTGTTCAACGGCGCCCGCCTCGTCGGGCCGGCGCTCGCCGGGGCGATGCTCGGCTTCGGCGTCAGCGAAGGAACCTGCTTCCTGCTCAACGGC
>DATKHW010000560.1:0-4354 GCA_035546275.1 Gemmataceae bacterium | reverse complement strand
ACCCCCAACCCCTCTCCCCCGAAGCGGGGGAGAGGGGGGAGGTGCGGCGGCAGCCGGCGACGGCGAGCTGTGGGTCGGCCGCACCGTCTCCGACGGCCGACCCGTGCGGATACCGAGTTCGGCGCTGCCCACGCACGTCGCCGTGGTGGGGGCGGCCGGCAGCGGCAAGACGTGGTTGGCGAAGGTGCTGGCCGAAGAGGCGATCCTCCAGGGCGTGCCGGTCCTGGCCGTCGATCCGCAGGGCGACCTGGTGCAATTCCTCCGCCAGCGCGACCCGGCCGGGCTGGACGACGAGGAGCGGCGCCGTTACGAGCGCTTCCGTCAGGTGGTCGAGCCGCGCATCCTCACGCCCGGCTCGTCGCACGGCGTGCGCATCAGCCTCAACCCCATGCGGCTGGCGGGGCCGGCCGACCTTATCGGCGAAACCGACCCGCAACGGCGGGCGGAGGAGTTGGACGGAATGCTGGCGGCCGCGGCGAGCAACCTGGTCAGCCTGGCCAAGGCTGGCGGCGAAATGGATTCGCAGCAAACCTATATCCTGCAAGTCCTCAAACGTCTGACCGCCGGCGCCGGCGCCCCCCGGCTCGGACTGGCCGACGTGGCGGCGGGCGTCCTCCGGCCGGACGAGATCGGCCTCGACGACGCCGACGCCTTCATCCGCAAGGCGGAGCGCGAAAAGCTCGGCCGCCGGCTGAACAACCTGCTGCATGGCCCCAGCGCCAACCTGTTCACGGGCGGCCTGCCGCTCGACGTGGAAGAGCTGCGGCGGCCCGCCGCGCCGGGGCGAACGCCGCTGAACGTCGTATACTTGAACGCCCTGCACGACGACGACCAGAAGCACTGCTTTGTCGCCGCCCTGGCCGCGGAGGTCTATCGCTGGATGGCCACGTCCGCCCACACGCCCGGCAAGCCGAGCCTGCTGTTTTACCTCGACGAGGCCCGCGACTACATTCCCGCGGGGGCGTCGCGGCCGCCGGCCAAGATGCCGCTGATTCGCCTGTTCGCCCAAGGGCGGAAGTACGGCGTCGCCTGCCTGATCTGCACCCAAAGCCCGCGGTCGGTCGATTACAATGTATTCGGCAACTGCAGCACCAAGCTCATCGGCCGGCTCGAAAGCGCCCAGGACGCGGAGCGCGTGGCGGAGTGGTTCACCCGGCAAGGGGCGGCGCCGGCCTGGGTGAAAGAGCGAGCGGGGGCGGCGCCGGGGACGTTCGTCGGCCGCTGGCCGGAAATGCCCGCCGAAATGGAGGGGCGAACGTTCAAAAGCCGAACGCTCTTCTCCCAGCACGAAGGCGGCTGGTCGCCCGAACGGTTGGAGCGGGAGATGCGGCTTGGGGCGAACCCGACGTGAGGCGACGCCGTGACGACTCTATCCTCCCTGGAGCGGCCCGTGGAACGCGACGGCGACGCGCTGACGGCCTTCTTCGAGTGCGTGCTGTCGTCGAACCCGTTCATCGACAACCGCGTCACCGGTCTGGCGGCCGACGCCCTGGACGTGGCCGAGGTCCACGGAACGGCGTTCGATCAGCTGACGGAGCTGGCCCGCCAGGCCCGCGATCTGCGCCGCGGCGTCGGGGCTGTGCTCTGGGGCGAGGCCGGCGTCGGCAAGAGCCATCTGCTGTCACGACTGCTGCGCTGGGCCGAGCGCGACGGGCGAGCCGTCGCCGTCTACTTACACAACCTCCAGGCCCGGCCCGACAACCTGCCGCGATCGCTGCTCAAGGCGGTGGTCAGCATCCTGACGCGCGGCCGGGCCCACGGATTCCGGGACACTCCGCTGTTTCGACTGACGTTGTCACTGCTCGCGGAGGCGTTGCGTTACGACAAAACGCGAATTCACCCTTGGGATATCGCCGAACGAGCGTATGAGAAGCTCCTCGACGGCCTGGCCGCCGAGGACCCCACGCGCGCGGCCCTGGCGGATCGAACGATCTACAATGTCCTTTATCGCTTCCTGCGCTCCGCCTACCGCTGCCCCAAGACCCGCGACGACGGCGACGCCGCCCTGGCGGCGCGCTGGCTGTCCGGCGACGCCCTCGACGCCGCCGAAGGCCGGCGGATCGGCCTGCCGCCCGGCCGGACGCCGGACGAGCCGACGGCGCTGGCCGACGACCAGCAGATCAAGCAGGTGCTTGTCGCGCTCAGCCGGGCCGCCCTGGCCGGGAACACGCCGTTCCTGCTCTGCTTCGACCAGGTGGACAATCTCAACGACGACCAGGCCGCCGCCCTGTCGCGCTTCCTGGAGGCGGTGATCGACAGCGCCCCCAACCTGCTGGTGGTGACGGCCGGCGTGCAGGCGACGTTGCTGCGCTGGCGCGAGCTGCGCGTGTTCCAGGACTCCGCCTGGGACCGCCTCACGCAGTTCGAGGTGGCGCTCCAGCGCTTGAACCGGTCGGAGGCCCGGCGCATCGTGGCGGCGCGATTGGAGAAGATCGTCACGCCGTTCGTCGAGGCGGAGCCGGTGCGGCGCCGGCTGCATGAGGACGATTTGTTTCCGCTGGGGCGACGCTGGGAGGAGATATATTTCCGCGACCGGCTCGCCGTGCGGCCACGGGACGTGATCAACGGGGCGAGGGAGGGTTGGAGCCGCGAGCAGGAATCGCTGCGAAAACTCGGCGGCGCCGTGTGGCTGGAGCAGTGGGGCGAGGACGATTCCGACGACGGGCTTGTCATCGAATGGACGGCAGAGCAGATCCGAGAGGCGATCGACCGAAAAACGGCGGAAAAAATCCAGGAGTACCTGGATGAGCACCGGCCGCGGTTGGAATCCCTGCCGGCGGACGCCGCCCACCTCACGGGCCTGCTCGCCGCGCTGATTCGCCAGGCCGGCGGCTTCGACGTCGAAACGCCGCCGGCCGGCAAGGCAGACGAGCAGCATCCGTTCAGCCTGGTCGTGCGGCGTCGGCCGGGCGGCGCGTCGGCGGGCCTGCTCGTCCTTGTCGAGCACCTCGCCCGCACGGTCACTTTCGCACTCCGTTACATCCTCAGCGCCGCCGACCGGATCGACCGCATTCTTCTCGTCACCGACGACCGGGCGCCGCTGGTGTTCGGCAAGCAGCCGGACGCGAAGGGGAAGCAACACTACGAGGAGCTGCGAAACGCCGGCCCCGGCCGTTTCCGGCACATCAACCTGAGCGGGGAGCAGTACCTTCAATTGAACGCGCTGGAGGCCGTGACCGGCCTGGCGCGCTCCCTCGACCTGGAAATCGAGCTGCCCGGCGGCAGGACGCGGCTGGTGAGCGAGGAGGAGGCGATCGAGTCCCACCGCCGCCAGGGGCGCTATGCTTCGGCGCCGGTGCTGGGCGATCTTCTAACTGAGGCGCCGGCACCATAGTTCAACCGCTTACCCCGCCGGTTCGCAGACGTCGGACGGAAACCATAATCGGTATCCCCACGCGACGACGTGGGGCGCGTTCGCGCGCCACCATGCGGCGGCTTCCGGCGAATGCGAGGCGAGGGCCTGCACGGCCGCACGCCCGTTGACGGCGTAACCCTTGCCGCTCGCCCGGACCTGCTGGGACAGCACTCCCTCCGTCCGGTGGATGCCGGCCTTCGCCGCCCACCGGCGCGACGGCAGCTTGACCCCGACCCAGGCGCGCCGGATGCGCTCGGGCGCCTCTCCCGGAGGAGTATCGACGACGCGCACGTAAACGATCTTCCGGCCCCTCCAGGCCACGACGACGCACATCAGGATGGCGAGGGTGGCAATCCCAAATGGGACGCACTCGACGGCCACCCCTACCCATTCGGGGGGAGGTGGACCGGCCGGAGCGCCGCCCTGGCCGGAGGCCGAGGGGCCCGGATACCCCGGCACCGTGGGGGGCACGTAGTGGACGGGCGGCGGTGTGAATCGGAAGGACGGTAGCTCGATTGGAATGCCCTCCTGGGCCCAACAGGGACAGGCGAACAAGGCGCACGTTAGTGCAAACACGGCGCGATGGCGGAAAGGCATGATGCACCTCAGCATGGTTGATGGCCGGAGGGTTCGCCGCCCTCGTGGGTTACGTTTCGGACCCAGACCTTGCCGTCGGCGGCGCCGGGTCGCGCGCGCCTTCGTACTAGCGCTAGAGTTCCGATCGGTACTTTTCCTTGAGCTTGAGTTCGCCGCTCAACCGCCGCGCGCGCGTCACTAGATACAGGGGGAAGAAGATAATCCACAGGAGGACGACCCCGAGGAACACCAAGAACGCGCCGTGCGTCCCTCCCTTGTACTTGTGCAATTCCAGGCTCGACGAATCGATGGCCGCCCAAAGGGCGGTCGCCGCCACAATCACCAGGCCCGGCAGACTGCTTTGGGTTAGGATGTTCACGCCGATGATCGCCGCCGCCAGCAGCCCGGTTACGAGCAGGGCCA
>DATKHW010000559.1:0-5275 GCA_035546275.1 Gemmataceae bacterium | reverse complement strand
GCCGTGGAAATCTTGCGGCGGCGCTTCGTCGAGGGCGATCCCGAAATGGCGGCCCTCATCCGAAAGGCGAAGCACGACGCGAGCGTGGCGCAGCAGGTTTACGACCTGCGGACCCAAGCCGGTCTGACTCAGAAGCAGCTCGCGGACCTGGTGAAGTCCCAGCCGTCCGCCATCTGCCGCTTGGAAGACGCCGACTACGAAGGCCATTCGCTCGGCATGTTGCGTCGGATCGCAGCCGCCCTGGGCAAGCAAGTCGTCGTGACCTTCATCCCGGCCGAGCGCCGACCGCCGCCCAGGAAGACCGCCGCACAACCGGCCGGGCCGGGGTCCGCAACGAGCAAAAAGCGGATGGTAGGGCGGAAAAAGGCCGCGGCCAAGAAAGGCCGTTCCCGACCGTGAAAAAGTCTCTCGTCGTCGTGGAAGAAATCGACGACGGGCTTTAGGCGGCGGCAGCGCCGCGCGGGCTCGGGGGCAGCGGAATGGAGGCGGGACGTGCCGTCGCCGCGGGGCCAGAGGGCCAGGTGGCAATGGTTCGGCATGAGGCAGTACGCCAGCAGGCATACCTGGGTGCGTTCGGCCGCCTGGCGCAGCAGTTTGATGAAGGCGGGATAGCCGCCGGGCTTAGAGCCACTCACAAAAAGGTGGCTGGAACTCTAAAATCACAGTTCCAGCCACCTTTTTGTGAATGCCTCTTATGAAAGACGGTGCGCCGGCCAGTGGCCCGATTCGGGACATGGCAGCAGCAGCCTCCGCGGGAAGCTCGTGCGGTGCGTGGCATGGCTCGAAATATGAAGCGGAAAAGAGACACAGGCAAGCCATAGGCAGCATGCCCTCGCCTGGGGCCCTTTTCTGCGGTCCCATCAGCGGACGCCATGGGCCCGCAGCGCATTAGGAACGTGACTCATCCAGGCCCTTGACCGCCACCTCCATCCGGCGGAAAACAACTGCTGCGAGCTTCACCCCTGCCCTCCTCATCTGGGAGCACGGTTTGATGTCCACACGACTCTGCTGGCTGGGCCATGCCTGTGTGCTGCTGGAATCCGACGGCAAGCGGGTGCTGATCGACCCGTTCCTGACCGGCAATCCGGCGGCTGCGACGACCGCGGACAAGGTCCAGGCCGACGCCATTCTGGTGTCGCACGGCCACGGCGATCACGTGGGCGACGCCGTCGAGATCGCTCAGCGCACGGGGGCCGACGTCGTCTGCAATTACGAGATCAGCGAGTGGTTTCAGAAGAAGGGCTTGAAGAAGGCTCACGGCCAGCAGCACGGAGGCGGCCACGGCTACTCGTTCGGCCGGGTGAAGCTGACGCTGGCGTTTCACGGCTCGGTCCTGCCGGACGGGACCTACGGCGGCAACCCGTGCGGCTTCTTGATCTCCTTCAACGATGGCAAAAAGGTCTATGATGCGGCCGACACGGGCCTGTTCGGCGACATGGCCCTGATCGGCGAGGAGGGGATCGACCTGGCCCTGCTGCCGATCGGCGACAACTACACCATGGGGCCGGACGACGCGCTGCGGGCGGTCAAGCTGATTCGGCCCAAGAGAGTCGTGCCGATCCACTACAACACGTGGCCGCTGATCGCCCAGGACGCCGCCGCCTGGGCGGAGCGCGTGCGGAAGGAAACGACGACTCAGCCGGTCGTGCTAAAGCCGGGCGAATGGACGGATGTCTGAGACGCCCGTCACGGCGCCGCCGATCCGACGCGCTCCGGGACCGGCTTGCCGTCCTGCGTGAAGATCAGCAAGCCCATGCCCTCCGGCCGCATCGCCTCCTCCGGCGCCTCGGCCGGCAGCGACCAGGCTTGCACGCCGCGCCCGGGCACCGTGCGTATCACATTGCAGCACCAAGCCCGGCCGGGCGTCAGGCCGTCGCCGGTCAGCGCCGCCAGCGGGATGGCCGCTTCCACTACCCATTCCGTATCTTCCTTGTGGACCGCCACGAACCAGCGCGGGTCCCATGTCTTGTCGCCCCAGCAATCGTCGGCCACGCAGCCGCGCTGATCGACCTCAAAATGGAAATATGTGGCATAATCCCGATCCACATCGATCAAGATGCTGACGCGGTCGTGGCCGCTCAGATCGGCGTCGTGCGTCCGCGGCTTGACCAGCGGCTCGCCGCGGCCCGCCGGATGCGTGCAGCGGACGGCGACATAGAGGAAATCGCGGTCGTAGGCGGTCCGCACCTCGGTCTTGTAATCGCCGGCCGTGGCGCCAACCGCGTCGCGCAGCGGCAACGGCGCGACGCCTTGCCAGCAGGCGTCATCCAATTTGCCGTCAAGGAACGGCTTTTCCTCGGTGCTGCGGCAATAGGCCACGGACTTGGGCGGCGCTCCGACGCGCCGCGCCAGCCACAACTCGGCGGCGGCGGCGCTGCGCCACGGACCGTCCGGCTGACGCGAGACGAAATCCGCGTACCATTTGTCGGCCTCGTCAAATTGGCCGATGCTGCGCCGCGCAGCCTGCAGCGGGAACTGCACCGCGGGATCGTCGGCGAACACGGGACCGAACGCCGCCAGCAGAGGTTCCATATCCAGCGCGCCCTGATACCACTTGCGGATCGTTTCGGCGCCGGCGATGTTGCCCAGCCGCACGCTTTCGCTCACGCCGAATTCCGGCATATTGGGCGCTTTTTTCTTGGGCTTTTCGTTATCTCCTTCGACGGGCGGCATCACGGGCGGAGTCGGCTTGGGCAGACCGTATTGCAGCTGTGCGTCGACCACAAACTGGCCCAGCTCCGTGCGGCGGCGGGCCTCGCCGCTGCAATTGTGCTGAATCAGCCAGCGGAGGGCGTCCGGAGTGCGCGGATGGGCCGGGTAGCGCTGCACCAGAAACAGAAACGTCTCGCGGGCCAAATCCCACTGCCCCGATCGCGCGAAGCGCTGGGCCACCGCGAAGATCGTCCGGCCGGCCTGGTCGTCGGGCATGTCGGCCGTCATCGGGCCGACCTGGCTGAGCAGCTTGCTGGGATCGGTCAGCCCGTCGATCGGCGCGTCGGCGATGGCCCGCAGCTCCGCCCGCCGATGGATCGCCTTGACGGCTTCAGGCGTCAGCTCGCTTTCCACCGCCGGTCGCCGGGCCAATCCGCCTTGGGCCAGCTCGACGCCGTCCATCAAATGGGGCTGGCTCTCGGCGCCGGACAAATTGGCAGCAATCAGCCGAAACGCCCGCTGCGCCGGGACGACCGGCGCCTCATCGCCGAGGCAGGATGCCGCGTTTTCCGCAAACTCCCGCAGCGTGCTTTCCAACGGTTCGCTGACGGCGGTCAGGTCCAGCGCAACCGGCCCGTCCATCTTGCCGTTGCAGGGCCCATAGAGTTTGCTGGGCTTCCACGGCCGCAGACCCAAAGTCGAGATTTGTTCGGGAAATATCTTTGGATCGGCCGCGTCCTGAAAAGCTTGCTTCATGACCTCCGCGACGACGCCCTCGGCGCCAGGCGAGTCGGGCGCGTCGGCGACGATCACATCCGGCCGCCACATGCGGACGGCCAGGACGAACTGACGCAGCATCTGCTCGGCGGCATGGCCGGCGTGCAGCTGATCCCAGGCCGGAAGCAAATCGTCGCGCCCGGCATGGGCCAGGTGCGAGCCGACCGGGAATTGCCACAGCATCTCGGCCGCGGCGCCGCCGGCCTGGCGCACGGCGCCGGCGAAGCGAAAGCCGTCGGCGGCTCGGCCGAGCGCGGCCCCGGACGGGTCCGGTCCGGTCACACGCAGCGCGGCGGTGAGATAGCCATCCTGGCCGCCCACCTGCGCCACGGCGTCGAGCGGCGTACCGGCGGGGCGGGCGTGGATGAACAGCGCCGCCGCGCGCTGCCCGCCGCGCCGTTGCAGCTTCCAGTTCTTGCCGCCGTCGGTCGTCGCCAAAATCGATCCCAATTCGCCCACGGCCCAGCCATGCTGCTCGTCGGCGAAGAAAGCGCCGTCCAGCGGCAGCGGTTGGCCCGTCTGCTGCACGTCCCAGTGGGCGCCGTCGTCGGCGCTGTGCAGGACGGCCGAGCCGGGCCGCCCGACCGCCCAGACTTGTTTGGCGGCGCCCGCGACCGCATGGAAGTCCCAATCGTAAGGCACGCCCTTGGCAAGCCCCAATTCGGCGAAGCTCCAGCTCGTCCCCCCGGCGTCGGTCGTCAGCACCAGCCCACCCTGGCCGACGGCGACGCCCGCCCTTCCGTGCAAGTGAACGCCGCACAGATTGCGACCGCCCAGGGAGTCCATTTCCACCGCGTGCGTCTTGCCGTTATGGACGGTCCCCAGGCGGTTCCAAGCCCCGGCCAGCGAGCCGTCCTCGCCGGAGAAGTCCGCCGCCAGCCAGGATGCGATACGCGGCCCCGGCATGGGCTGCCAGCTGCGGCCGGCGTCCGTCGTCGTGAAAACGCCGCTGGGATAATGGTCGGAGCCGTCGCCCAGGAGATAGCCGGTTTTGTCGTCGGCGAAGCGCACGGCATTGAGTCCCGGCAAGGCGTTGACCAGCACGCGCCGCCAGTGGACGCCGCCGTCCTGGGTGCAGAGGAGGACGCCGGAAGTGGCGCCGTCCGGCAGCTCTTCGCGGCCGGCGATCCAGCCAAAGTATGGATTGACGAAGCAAACCGATCGCAGCGAGGCGCGCACGTTGCTGGGGATGCGTTCCCAGACCTTGCCGGCGTCGATGGAATGCCAGATGACGCCGTCGTCGCCGACCGCCCATCCTTCCGAGTCGTCCACGAACTGGACCGCATGGAGGGCGGCGTCGTCATAATTGCGGAGTTCGCCGGCGTGGGCGGGCGTCGCCAGAACAGCGGCCAGCAGAAGCGCCGGCGTGGCGAAGACGGGTCGCATGAGTGGCCCTCGATGGGGGATGGAGCGGAGCGGCGGCACCGGCCGTCCCACCGCGCGAACGGAGGATGTGCTTAGCCGGAGGCAGGCGGCGCGGTCAAGGTGGATCAGTGGAGGAGGCTGCGCGGCACTCCGGTTGACCTTGCCGCGCTTCCGTGCCTGCGATATAGCCGCCTGCGCCGCGCTTGTTTGCCCAGCGCCGCAAGAGGGAGAATCATGAACACGCCACGGCGGATCGCATTTGTGCTGTTCACCGCGGTCATCCTTGCATCGGCTCTGCGCGCCGCCGACTCGCCGACGGCGCCCAAGTGCGGCGTCCTCTTCGTCGTCGGCGGCGTCGGCGGCGTCGATCCGCTGCAGCGCTGGGCGCAGGTGGCGCTGCCCTTGGCCGGCGTGCCCCATGAAATCCGCATCTTCGAGTGGACGCACGGCAAGCTCCGGCCCTTGCGCGATCTCCAAGATC
>DATKHW010000558.1:0-3345 GCA_035546275.1 Gemmataceae bacterium | reverse complement strand
CTGCCGTCCGGCGGCCGTCCGGGTGACTCCGCGGCTGGCTCACTCGCCGCCGTACCAGCAGAAAAAGACCTCGCCGTTTTCGTGATGTTCATGGAGCGCGTCCAGCGCGTTGGCCCGGGCCTCCGCCGCCGTCCTGCCGGTGCCGCCCGACGTGCCGAATTTGCTCCGGGCAAGGGCGAAATACCGGTACTGGGTCGCCCAGATGACTGGCCGGGCGTCGGGCGCGCCGCACGCCTGGACGGCGGCCTGCTGTGCGTCTTCAATGGTCGCGCAATTGCGAGCTTGGCCGACCTTTTGGGTGGAGGGCGAATACGCCAGGCAGGCGTAAATCCCGGTCGCGTGGGGCTGGTTTCGCTGGATCGCATCCTTCGCCTCGTCGGCGCGAGATGCCGCGGGCGCCAGGGCCAAAACAGACAATCCGGCCAGCAGCACGCCGGTCAGGGTCAGAATTCGGGTGGGGAGTGCTTTCATCGTCGTTTCCTTGCCAAAGGTTCGGGGCGACTCGCTTCCAACCTTTGGTACGGCGATGTGATTGGACTGTGACGATGAAAGTCGGCTTCAAATTCCGGGTCACACGACCAGCCGATGCACGTACAGCGCCTGATACAATTCCTCCGCCCGCCTCACCACATCGCGCAGGTGCGCTTTGGCCCCAGTTATCCGCCGGCGCCGCGTTGCGGCTGGGCGCGAGGCCGGACGAACGCCGCAAGCTGACCGGTTGACGCCCATGCTCTCTCAAAAGTCTGCAAAGAGGTCGTTCGCGGCGCCGTTGGGAAGTACGAGTCGTTGAGGGCCACGGTTTCGTCGTCGATGCCCACCACGATTGCGGTATGGAAGATGTCCAAACCCCAGTATTCGAGGGCGCCGGTTTGCAGAAAAACGATGGGAGGTTGATTGTCGGCCAGCGCCCTTCGCAGTTCGCCCCGATTCGACGGGCGCACGTAAACCTCGAAGGCGGGTCCTGAGAGGTGCATCACGTTGCGGGCGGGCGTGCCGGCCGGTCGCGTATCGAGGAGCGAACGCAGCTCCGCCTCGGTCCGGCTGTCGCCGTAGTGGGCGAGAACCATCCGGGCGCAGGCCGCCACGCACGAATACTCAAGCTCCTGTCGGAAGTGCGGCACGCTGAGCCAGTTGTTCGGCATGGTGCATGATCTCCTGCACCGTTTGCGGGTCGGTCAGCAGTTCGCCCGTTGCGACATCGACCCGCAGCGTTCCCACGCGTCCGAGCGCGCCTTTCCCCGGCAAGGTGAACACGACGGGAACCGACCAGTAGACGCGCTCCCCCACGGTCAGCTCCGGCGCGTCGCCGCCCAGTTGCGTGCTGAGTTCGTGCATGACATATTGCGTGACCCGCTGCCGCGCGGAGAACGCCGTGACGTTCAGCGGCTGAGTCACACGAATGGTGATGTCCAGAGTGCTTTCCGTGGGCAACGGCATGGCTGGAAGATGGGTTATCATGGCCTTTTCCCTTCGACGTCCACGCTGCCAGCCTACCGGAATTACTGGACTTAATCAAAGGCGGTTTCCGCGTCTCATGCGACGAGCCGATGCGCGTACAGCCCCTGGTACAATTCCTCCGCCCGCCTCACCACGTCACGCAGGTGCGATGGCACGGCCGCCTCCTTCGGCCGATACGGCTGAAAACCCGTCGATTTCCACACGGCGTCGTACCAGTGCTTGGCCCACACGCCGTCGGTCAGCCGCGGCCCCGCCGGCCAGGACAGCATCGCCGCCGTGAACGGCACGCCCAGCCGATCGCACAATAACCGCAGCATCCCCTCCGGATTATCCAAGAAATCGCGAGCGTCGATCACCGGCGGCACGCGGCCGGTGCGCCGGCGGACCCACTCGAACAACTCCAGCTGTTGCGGCAAGCCGATGTCCTCCAGCCGCGGCTCGCCCGCTTTCTCGATGAACGACGGAACCACCTCGCGCGGCGTCCGCAGCAGAAAGACGTTGTCCAGCCGATCCAGCCACTCGCGGCCGATCTCCGGCAGCAGGTGGTGTGTCATGTGTTTCTGGTAATAGATCGTTTTGCCGCCCGGAATGTCGCCCCTAGTCAGCTGCTCCACGACTTTGCGCCAGTCCGTTTCCTGGCTGCGGATCACCTCGTCGGCGCCGGGGTGCAGCATGGCGGTCTTGAGGAGGTAATGGCCGTAGAGCGGCTCATCGACGACGGCCGTGTCGGGACGGTTCTCCCACGAGCGCATGAGGGCTGTGGAGATGTTGCGCGGCCCGGACCACATGGCAATTCGCTTCGGCGTCACCGCGTTTGCCTCCCCTTGCCCTCCGCCTCCGGATTCACACAGTGGGGCATCCGCGCGCCGGACAGGCCGGCCAGCAGGTTGTCGGCACAGATGCGGGCCATGGCGTCGCGCGTGCCGACCGTGGCGCTGGCGATGTGCGGCGCCACGACGAGGTTTGGCGTCCCCAATAACGGACTTGCCTGGTCCGGCGGCTCCGGATCGGTCACGTCCAGGCCGGCCGCGAAGATGACGCCCTTGTTGAGAGCTTCGATCAGGTCGCGTTCCACCACGACGGGTCCGCGGGCCGTGTTCAGGAAAACCGCCGTCGGTTTCATCATGCGGAACCGCTCCGCATTGAACAGGCCGCGCGTGGTTTCGTTCAGATCGGTGTGGACCGAGATGAAATCCGACTCCCGCAGCAGCACGTCCAGCTCGACCTGCCGGGCGCCGAGTTCCGTCTCCGCCTTCTCGTTGCGATATACATCATAATAGAGAACCGGCATGTCCCAGCCGCGGGAACAGCGTTTGGCCAGCGCGCAGCCGATGCGGCCCATGCCGACGACGCCGAGCGTGCGGCCGAGCAAGTCCTGGCCAAGATGGCCGAGCGGCTCCCACGTTTTCCATTGGCCGCCACGTGCGTATTGACATCCGTCAACGAGCCGACGGGCGGCGGCGATGAGCAGGCAAAAGGCCATGTCGGCCGTGGCGTCGGTCAGCACGCCGGGCGTGTTGCCGACCAGGACGCCGCGGGCCGTGGCGGCGGGGATATCGACGTTGTTGAAGCCGACGGCGTAGTTGCTGACCACGCGCAGACGCGGCGCCGCGTCGAGCAGGGCGACGTCGATGCGGTCGGTGAGCAGCGAAGCCAGGCCGTCGCAGCCAGCGGCCTTTTCCTTCAGCACCGCATACGGCGGCGGCAGCGGCCCGTCCCAGACCTCGGCGTCGCAGGCGGCCCGGATGCGGTCCAGCCCGACGGCGGGAATGCGGCGCGTGACGAAGACCTTCGGCTTGTCGGCCATCAGAACGCTCCTTCAATGCAGGGTGGGTCGCAAGACCCACCGGCGCCGGCCGGTCCGGGTCGGTGGGACTTGCGACCCAC
>DATKHW010000557.1:0-3311 GCA_035546275.1 Gemmataceae bacterium | reverse complement strand
CCCCCCCCCCGCCGCTCACCAATGATCATGATAGAGGATAGTCAATGAAAACCTGCGTTACTCATCTCGAAAGCGCCCTGGACGACACGCGCATTCCAGCAGGCCAAGTTCACACCGTCCACCAGGGACGTCCGCTCTGGGTCCGCTACGATCTTGCCGCGGTGCGCGCCGCCGTGACGCCGGAGCAGATTGCTCGCCGGCCCCCCACCCTGTGGCGCTACCGCGAGCTGCTGCCGCTTCCGTTCGACGCGGAGCCGGTGACGCTCGGCGAAGGCATGACGCCGCTGCTGCCATGCCCGCGTCTCGGGCAAGCGTTCGCCATGTCGCGGCTTTTCATCAAGGACGAATCGCAATTGCCGACGGGCAGCTTCAAGAGTCGGGGCATGACGGCGGCCGTGAGCATGGCCCGGCACTTCGGGCTGCGCCGGCTGGCGATCCCCACGGCCGGCAATGCCGGCGGCGCGCTGGCGGCTTACGGAGCGCGGGCCGGCATGGAAGTTCACGTCTTCATGCCGGAAGACACGCCGGCGATCAACCGCATCGAAGCGCGACTGGCCGGCGCCCAGGTGACGCTGGTGAAGGGTCTTATTACGGATTGCGGCCGCCTGGTGCGCGAGGGAGCCGAACGCATGGGCTGGTTTGATATGTCCACGCTCAAGGAACCGTACCGTCTTGAGGGCAAGAAGACGATGGGCCTGGAACTGGCGGAGCAAATGGATTGGCAGCTGCCCGACGTGATTTTGTACCCCACTGGAGGGGGCACAGGTCTGATCGGCATGTGGAAGGCGTTTGCGGAGCTTCGCGAGCTGGGATGGTTGCGATCGGCGCGGCTGCCGCGGCTGATCGCTTGCCAGAGCGATGGCTGCGCCCCGATCGTGCGAGCTTTCGAGGCGGGGGCGCGGTTCGCCGATCCATTCCCTAACGCCCACACGATCGCCAGCGGCTTGCGCGTGCCGGCGGCGGTGGGCGATTTCATGATGCTCGATGCGATTCGTCACAGCGGCGGTTGCGCCATTGCAGGAAGGGAAGGACGCATCGTTGATCGCATGAAGCAGGCTGCGGCCATGGAAGGCGTCCTGGTATGCCCGGAAACGGCGGTGTGCCTGGATTGCCTCGAAATGCTGCGGACGGCCGGGCGCATCGGGCCGGACGAGGAAGTCGTTGTCTTCAACACGGGCGCGGCGCAGAAGTATCCAGAGGCGGTCCCGCTATGACCGGCTGCCGGTTCCTTGACGCCCGCGACAGACGCCGATAGCATCGGAAAGTGCCCTGAATCGCCCAGCGGAGAAGCGCGCCATGCCGCATCCCACGCAAATGTCGGCGGCCGACACGGCCCTGCTGGTCATCGACGTCCAGGAAAAGCTCCTACCCAAGCTCCCCGATGCGGCCGCCCTGACGCTGAACATCGCCTTCCTGATCGACGCCGCGCGCCTGCTCAATATGCCGGTGCAAGCCACGGAGCAGTATCCGCGCGGCCTGGGCGCCACTGTGCCGGAGCTGGCGAGCCGGCTCCCGGAACGGCCCGACAAGGTCGCGTTCAGCTCGTGTGCCATTCCGGCCGTGGTCGAGTGCTTCCACCGCGAGGCCCGGCCCAAGGTGGTGCTGGCCGGGATCGAGACGCATGTTTGCGTGCTGCACACGGCCCTCGATCTGCTGGCCGATGACTTTCGCGTCTTCATCGCCGTGGACGCCGTCGGCGCCCGCTACCGCATCGACCATGACACGGCCCTGCGCCGCCTGGAACAGGCCGGGGCCGTGCTGACTACGACGGAGGGCTGCGCCTTCGAATGGATCGGCGGCGCCGGCCATCCGAAATTCAAAGAGATCAGCCGTCTGGTGCAGCAGCGAATGCAGCACATGGCCGCCCAATGACCATTTACCCCGAGCTGGAAATGACCCTTCCCGGACCTCTGAACCCGCCCAATCGTCTTCTGCTCGGCCCCGGCCCCAGCGACGCCCATCCGCGCGTCCTCCGCGCCATGGCCGCCCCGCTGGTCGGCCATCTCGACCCCAGTTTCCTGATCATCATGGCCGAGACGCAGGAGATGCTTCGCCTGGCCTATCGCACCAAGAACCCAATCACGTTTCCGATCAGCGCTACCGGCATGGCCGGCATGGAGGCGTGCGTCGTCAACTTGATCGAGCCGGGCGACAAGATGGTGGCGTGCGTCAACGGCTTCTTCGGCCAGCGCATGACCGACGTGGCCGGTCGGGCCGGAGCCGCCGTGACCGTGCTGGAACAGGCCTGGGGCGACGTGTTCGACCTCGACCGCATTCGCGACACGCTGAAAAAAGCGCGGCCCAAAGTGCTGGGAATCGTCCAGGCGGAAACGTCCACCGGCGCCTGGCAGCCGCTGGAAGGCCTCGGCGCCCTGTGCCGCGAATTCGATACATTGCTGCTCGTCGACGC
The DNA here is from genome assembly GCA_035546275.1 of Gemmataceae bacterium. Lineage (GTDB taxonomy): Bacteria > Planctomycetota > Planctomycetia > Gemmatales > Gemmataceae > UBA4732. The sequence continues at coordinate 901 of DATKHW010000557.1, read as the reverse complement.
CGTCACTTCGCTGGGCTGCGTGCCGCTGGAAGTGGACGCCTGGGGCCTCGATGCGGTCTATAGCTGCTCTCAAAAGGGGCTGAGCTGCCCGCCGGGTCTATCGCCGGTCACATTCAGCCCGCGGGCCGCGGAGGCGATCTCGCGCCGCAAGACGAAAGTGCAGAGCTGGTATTTCGACCTGACGATGCTTTCGCACTATTGGGACCAGGAACATATCTACCATCACACGGCCCCGATCAGCATGACTTATGCCTTGCGGGAGGGCTTGTGTATCCTGCACGAGGAAGGGCTGGAAGCGCGGTGGGCGCGGCACATGCGCAACCACCGCGCCCTCAAGGCCGGCTTGAACGCGCTCGGCTTGCAGTACACGGCCGCCGAGGGCCGGCAGCTGCCGCAGCTCAACGCGGTGCGCATCCCGCCCGGCGTGGACGACGCGGCCGTGCGGCAACGGCTGCTGCGCGAGTTCGGCATCGAGATCGGCAGCAGCCTGGGCGACCTCAAGGGCAAGGCGTGGCGCATCGGCTTGATGGGCCACAACAGCCGGCCGAACTGCGTGCTGCTTTTCCTGGCCGCGCTGGAGCAATGCCTGATCGGCCATGGGGCGAAGGTGGCGCCGGGCGCGGGGGTGGCGGCGGCCAATGCGTTCTATGCGACGTGAGGTTGTGGGGCAGGATTCCAATCCCGCTGCTTCCAATCGGCAGGATTGGAATCCTGCCCCACGAAAGACGATGAGCCCTACCTGTTTTCTGGGCATTGAAACCTCCTGCGACGAGACGGCCGCCGCCGTCTTCACCGACGAGCCGGCCGTTCTAGCCAACGTCGTCGCGTCGCAGACCGACCTTCACGCCCGCTTCGGCGGCGTGGTGCCGGAAGTGGCGGCCCGCGCCCATCTGCAACGACT
>DATKHW010000556.1:0-2288 GCA_035546275.1 Gemmataceae bacterium | reverse complement strand
GATCCGCCAGTCGCTGGCGTCGCGCGCCTTCTGGCTGCTTCTCGGCCTGAGCATCGTCGGCATTCTGCTCTGCCTGAGCGTCTCGGTCCAGGGCGCCACCGCCGTCAAGCCGGCGGGCGAAATCGAGCTGTTTGGGGCCGATCGTCAACCGTTCACCGGCATGAACAACGGCCGCGGCGCCATCACGCTCGGCTTCGGCGCCATCCACGTCGAGCAGTGGCGCGACCCCGAATCGTCCATTCGCATGTTGGAAATCCTCTTGGCCCTGATCGTCGGCGGGGCGCTGGGCATGTTGCTGCTGCTGCTGTGGGCCAGCGGCTTTTTGCCGGAGTTCCTGCGGCCGCGGGCGGCGTCGGTGCTGCTGACCAAGCCGATCCCGCGCTGGGCCTTGCTGGTCGGCAAGTTCCTCGGCGTGCTGGCGGTCGTCGCCGTCCAGGTGGCGTTTTTCGTCCTGGGCACATGGGCCGCGCTTGGCTTCCGCACCGGCGTCTGGCACCCCGGCTATCTCGTCTGCATTCCGATGCTGGTGCTGGAATTCGCCGTCCTCTACAGCTTCTCGGTGCTGATCGCCGTGTGGACGCGCAACACCGCCGTGTGCGTGGTCGGATCGCTGGTGCTGTGGGCCTTGTGTTCCGCGGTCAATTTCAACCGGCTGGCGGTCGTGGCTCACACCGAGGGAACAGCGACGGCCTCGCCGGTCGTCGGCGCCCTGTATGAGGTCGGCTACTGGCTGCTGCCCAAACCCGTGGACCTGGAAACGGCGTCGCAGGAGGCGCTGGAGGCCGAGAAACACTTCCGCCCCTTGCCGGAGGTGAAAGCGCTGGAATCCAACCGCTCCAGTCTCGTCCTGTCGGTGCTGACCTCGCTTCTGTTCAGCGCGGCCCTTCTGGCGCTGGCCGGCCGCCGGCTCACGAAAGTGGATTATTGACATGATAACGGTCCCTCGAAGAGCAAATCCCATGACGACGGTCCGCCGCTGGGTCGTCCTGCCGCTTGTGCTTGCGTTCTTGGCCCTGGCGGCCTGCATCGGGCCGCTGAGCGCCGACGACGAGTACCAGAAGATCATCTACTGGCGGGTCGGCGATCCCGCCGTGCCGATCCAGCTCAAGGACGACCAGGGCGGCGTGTGGGACTCGAAGCAGCACTACGGCAAGAAGTACGTGGTGCTCTACTTCTACGAGGGCGACTTCATGCCCAAGTGCACCCAGGAAGCCGTCGCCTTCCGCGACGCTTGCGGGGCCATCACGAGCGAGGGAGCGGAATTGATCGGAATCAGCGGCGACGAGACGGCGAACCATCAGCGCTTCAAGGAGAAATACCACCTCCAGCAGACGCTTTTGGCCGACGACAAGGGCGACGTGGGCAAGGCTTTCGGTCTGGCCTGGTCGGGCGGCGGCGATTGGCCGATCGTGGACGCCAAGGGCAAGGAAATCAAGCTGCACCGCGGCATCACGGAATCGCGCTGGACGTGGATCGTCGGCAAGGACGGCGCGTTCATCTACAAGAACATGAACGTCGATCCGGAGCAGAACGCCAAGGAGGTGCTGAAGTTCCTCAACGATCGGAACAATCCGAAGGAGCCGTGAGGGCCTCAGGCCGGCGGCCGGGGCTGCGGCGGATGGCTGGGCGGCCGCGGAAAGATGTCGCTGGGAGAATCCAGCTCCAATTTGTCGGGCAAAATCATCGATTGTTCCGGTTGCTTGGGCGGCGCGGCCGACGCCGGTTTGACCGGCTGGGCGGCTGGGCGCGGACTGGCCGGCTCGGCCAGCGGCACCGGTTCGTCGCACGATTCCAGCAAGTCGTCGTCGATCGACTCCTGCGGGGCGCGGAGCGTGTCGCGAACCTGGCGCTGACCGGGCGGGACCGGCGGCGCCACGGAATCCCAGCTGACGCGATAGCGGTTGTTGCCGATGGTCAGCTCGTCGCCGGCCGTGAGCCGACCCTCGACGACGCGGACGCCGTTGATGCGGACGCCGTTGGTGCTGCCGAGGTCGCGGACGATGAGGTAGTCGCTGACCTGGGCGATGCAGCAGTGGCGGCGGGAAATCTTGCGCGAATCGATCTGAATGTCGCACTCGGGATGGCGGCCTACGAGCAGGATCGGCTTGTCGAGCCAGATGCTCGGTCCGTCGTTCAGCGCTACGAGTTGCGCAGGCATGGGAAATGCACCCAAAACCGCGGCCGCACCCACCCGCGTCCCTGCAACTATACCACGTCGCTTCCGCGCCGCACAAGCGGGCGGTGCAATTGTTTCGAGCGATGCGCCCGTTGTAGGGTGGGTCGAGTCC
>DATKHW010000555.1:0-2730 GCA_035546275.1 Gemmataceae bacterium | reverse complement strand
CAAGCCCACGGCGGGCTTACGCCCCGCCGCTCGCCTACCCCTGTTTCAACGGATGCGGCTGCGCGCTGTTGACGGAGGCGTCGTACTTGGCCTTGGCGGCGGCGTCCAGCTTGCGGAGGTACAGCTCGGACGCGGTGATGTCGTACCAGCCGCCGTCCTGGAAGTCGATCACCGCCTTGTTGTTGCAGTTGACCGTCACGACCCGGCCGACGATGCCCTGGAAGCGCTGCAGTTCCAGCTGCTCCGGGTTGACCTCGACAAGCTGATCGGTCCACTCGCGCTTGAGCGATTCATTGAGGCTCTCGGCCGGCTCCATTGTCGGTTCTCCGTCGGGCGCTTGGCGCTTGTTTTAGCAGACGGGGCCGGACAGGGACAGGTTCGCTCAGCGAAACGCCGGCCCGCCGGAACGCGGCGCCGGCTCGAAATCGAGCCGCTTCACGAATCGGCACGCCTCCTCCGCCCCCTGATCGCGGCTCATGCCGGCGTCCTGGAATTCCACCGCCAGCGCTCCGTCATATCCAATTTCGTTGAGAGCGCGGATGATCGCCTCCCAATCGAGGCCGCCGCGGCCCGGCGACCGCGGCTGCCAACCGCGCCGCGGGTCGCCGTAGGGCAGGTATGAGCAGAGCAGACTGGTTCGGCCGTTCAGCGTCAAGGCGCAGTCCTTGACGTGGACATGAAAGACCCGGTCGGGGAAGCGGCGCACGAACTCGACGGGGTCCACGCCCTGCCATTGCAGATGACTCGGATCGAATGTGAAGCCGAAATCGGGCCGGCCGTCCAAAGCGTCGAGCGCCGCCTCGGCGCTGAACAGGTCGAAGGCGATCTGGCCAGGGTGGACCTCCAGGGCGTACTTCAAGCCGCATTCCTGGCACACGTCCAGGATCGGCCGCCATTGCCGGGCGAAATCGCGGAAGGCGTCGGCCACCCGCTGCGGCTTCGGGGACGGGTAGCCGGTCACGGCGCCCCAGATCGGCGAGCCAGTGAAGCCGGCCAGCACCGAGGCGCCGAGGCGTTGGGCGGCGCGGGCGGCAGCCATGACTTCCCCGGCGGCGCGCTGCCGGACCCCTGCCGGATCGCCGTCGCCCCAGACGTAATCGGGCAGAATGTCCTGATGGCGCTCGTCGATGACGTCGCAAACGGCCTGGCTGACGCGATGACAGCTCACGACGGGCGCCGTCAGCTCCAGGCGATTCAGCAGGGTCAGCTTGCCGGCGCAGTAGTCGTCTTCGCCGACGGCCCGCTGCACTTCGAAGTGGTCGCCCCAGCAGCAGAGGTCCACGCCCTGGCAGCCCCATTCGGCGACGTGCGGTGCCAGCTCCTCCAGCGGCAGGTCCGTCCATTGGCCGGTGAACAGCAGGATCGGTCGCGCCATCGGCGGTCCTCGCCATGCAGGACGAGCAGCCCGAAGCGCCATCAAGGGTTGCCTTCCCTCGCTCGCGCTTCGGGTTGGTGAGAGCTTCCTTTTACATGTTCCCTTCCGGCGGCGGCGCGCCGCCGTCCGCCGGAGCGGGCGGCGGCGCCGCCGGCGTGGTCGCAGCCTCCGGAGGCATGGCGGGCGGCGTGACCGGGGCCGGCGGAGGCGGCGGGATAGGCGGCGCCACCGGCGGCGGCGCGACCGGCGGACGCAGCGAGGGGGCGTCCACCATCGTCAGCGACGGCGCTCCCGGCTTGGCCGGCGGCGGCGGCGCCGTCGCGGCGCCCAACGGCGTGCCGGCGAAGGCGCCTTCCTCCTCGTCCTCCAGCGTCACCTCGTCCATGTCCTCGCCGTCCACCTTGCGGCGCATTAAGAGATAGACAATAGTGCTTGCACTCCAGAAGTAGCTGTAACTGAAGCCGAGGATTAGGAGAAATGCGATGAACACCCAGACGGCCACCAGGAAGGAGCCGATCAGGTTCCCCATGTTGAGGCGGTCCGGGCCGTCGTACGCGGGCCGATTGTCGTCCGACTCCCGGCCGATCCACCGATCGTAGGCGGCCGGGTCGATCTGGCCGTCGGAACCGACGATCTTCTGACCGTTCACCTCGGCGCCCTGCAGCAGGAGGTCGCGCCAGTGGTAGGAGGTCGGGGCGTACACGAATAGGGAATCCGGACGGGTCTTGGTGTACCAGACCGGCGTCTGCGACACGCCCCATTTGGCGAGGTAAATCGTCAGCGACCCCATGAAGCCGATGAAGAAGATGACGACGGCGCCATAAACCAGGGCGACCACGCTGTACCAGATAAAGTGCCACGGCTTCTGGTAGACGTAGCTGTAGGCCCGCGTGAAGGCGTCCCAGACGTCGGTGCCGCCCTGGGCGCTGATGGTGACGGACATGAACGGCCAACCGATCAGGCCGACCAGGACGATGGCCAAGAGCAGCCCGAACACGATCATCAGCGGCCAGAAAATGCCGCCCACAATGACGTCGCCGAAGATCGGGATCATGAGCGGGTAGCCGTACAGGATCATGGCGATGACCAGCAGAGCCAGGATGGCCAGCGGAATGAGCGGAGCGGCGATGTACGACCAGAGCCGCTGGCGCGTGAAGTTCAGGGCTTCCAGGGCGCTGATCTTTTCGCCGCGGGCCACCTGCACGGCGGCGATGCGCGTGAGCGCTCCGCCGAACACCGACCAGGTCAGCACGGTCCACAGCACGACCAGCAGGAAATAGAAGCGGCTCACGACGCCCGCGCCCGGTTTGAAAAGATAGACGACCGGCATGAGCAGTTTGACGATCGGCTCCAGC
>DATKHW010000554.1:0-5885 GCA_035546275.1 Gemmataceae bacterium | reverse complement strand
TCGCGGGCGGCAGCCAGCAGCAGGCCGCCATGTTGCTCGGGATCGCCCGCGCCACTCTGCGCCTGAAGATCCGCGAGCTGGGACTTTCAGCGACGCGCTCCGGCGAGGCCGAAAATGACGACCCAATCTAAACCCGACCGCTTCACTTCCGCGGGCCGTCGCACGTCTCCTGGCCGAATCGTCCTCGTGGCAAATATTCCACCCAGCCCGGTAAGTCAGCTTCCACGCCAAAGACCGTCCGGCCGCGCCAGGCGGTTCCGCCCCAAACTTCCGTATCGCCAGTCTCCGGCACATCTGGTTGGACGCCAGAGAAAGCAACGGCCGTGCCGCGAAAGTGGAGATGGATCTGGCAGCCTCGTGCAGCCAGGCCGAGCGGTTCACGGCGCCCCGGTCTACGCGGGGGCAGAAAGGTTATCAGGTCTGGTACGCGTTCACGGGCCGAGGGTGACAAACGTATGGAGAGATCGAAGCTACAGCCGCGCCTAGAATCCGCTGTCCAATGGCTAGGCGACGAGGCTAACCACCCGAGTTCAGATGGTCACGCGATTAGGAAAGAAACCGCAGGCGTCGCGGCACCGCAAGTGCTGGCGACTTGCGCTGGTCGATGTGACCGCAGCAGATTGGCCGGACTGAAGTGCGCGCGGCGGTGGTCACGACCAGAGCGCGAAAGCGCGACAGCGACCTTTGGAAAACTGTAAACCCGGCTTGCCAAAGGTAGGTGGTGCTATTCAATGGGCGCTGCACGAGCGCGGGCGAGGGTCGTGATCGTAACTGCCACTGCAAGGCCTGACCAGCATCGGTGCATACCGACCTGGCGCAGTGCATAGCGACCTGGCGCTGTGCGTACCGACTTGGCGCCGGTCAGCTTAATCACTCTGTTCTGGCTGCTCGTGAAGCACAGGCCGAGGCGCGGATAACGGCAGCGCAGCGGCTGGCAGCGCACTGCCCAGGACGTTGTCGTCTTGCTGTATGGTTGCAAAGCACCAGCGACACGCGCACCGGAAAATCGTGCAGCACTTGAGCGGTTGCGGGCACTATATGGGTGGAAGACGAGCGCGCCCGCCCGCCGAGAGGAGAGCCAGATGCCGGCACAAATTAGCGAGGTCGTTCGCCACCTGCGCCGGGTCGTGCTGCGCCAGGACGGGGCCGCGCTAACCGACGCCCAACTCCTGGCACGCTACCTCGAACAGCGCGACGAGGCCGCGGTCGCTGCCCTGGTGCGCCGCCACGGTCCGATGGTCTGGGGCGTCTGCCGCCGCGTCCTCGGCAACCACCACGACGCCGAGGACGCCTTTCAGGCCACGTTCCTCGTCTTGGTCCGCAAGGCCGCGTCGATCAGGCAGCGCGAGATGGTCGGCCACTGGCTCTACGGCGTCGCTCATCGAACCGCCCACAAGGCCCGTACGACCCGGGCCAGGCGCCAGTTGCGGGAAAGGTCAGGAACGGTCATGCCGGAGCCAGCCGCGACTGCACCGGACCTCTGGAGCGACTTGCAACCGCTGTTGGACCAGGAGCTGGCACGGCTGCCGGACAGGTACAAGACCGTGATCGTGCTGTGCGACCTGGAAGGCAAGTCTGGCATGCAGGTCGCCCAGCAACTCGGTGTGGCTTACGGCACCGTGACAAGCCGGCTGACGCGGGGCCGGGCGATGCTGGCCAAACGGCTGGCACGACATGGGCTGGCGATGACCGCCGGAGCGCTGGCGACTTTGCTCTCCGACGGCGCCGCGTCGGCACGTGTGCCGGCCGCGGTCGTTAAGCACACCATCAACGTCGTGACGGCGGTTGCCGTGGGCCAGGCAACGACTGCCGGGCTGATCTCGGCCCGAGTGGCTGTTCTCGAGGAAGGAGTGCTGAAAGCCATGCAGACGTCGAAGCTTAAAGCCGCGCTGGCAATCTGCCTGATGGCGGCCGTCTTGGGCATTGGCGGCACGTGCGGCTACCACAGCCTGGCCGCCGCCGACGGGGCAGCGCCGGGACCGGCGCCGCAGGCGCGGTCCGACCGTTTGGCGGACATGCTGATCCTGCTGGACAAGCAATTGTGGCAGGCCGCCTCCAGTCATGACGTGGAGACGCTCGGCAAAATCTTCGCGGACGACTGGGATTGCAACGACCCCAAGTGGACCAAGGCGTACAGCCTGGAGCATTACAAGCAGTACCGCTACGTCGACGTGAACATCGTGGGCGAGCGCCGGGTATACCACATCGACAAGCACACCGCGCTCATGAGCTACGAGGCGAAATGGCGTGCCGTCAGCGAGGGCGACGAGCCGCGCGAGTCGCATGGGCACGATCGCTCCATCCATTGCTGGGTCGAGCGCGACGGCGGCTGGGTCCTCAAGCACACCGAGACCGTGAGCCTGCTCAGCGCAAGCGAATCGGCGCCGGCGCCCGCAATTGTCCCCTTCCCCGGCGCCATAGGCCCCGGCCCACGGTTTGAGTTGTTTCCGGAGAAGACGGGGACGCCGTGAAAGCAGCGTCCCAAGGCCAGCGGTATTTGGGAGAAATACGAGAACAGGACGCAGCTCGTTTCGGGGCGGGGGATAGGGGAGACCGTAAATAACCAGGTCAGCTCCGAAGGAAAGCGGTCATTCAACATTATTCATAGCCGAACAAAATACTTTAGCGGACGGAGAGCGATGATGGTCTGTCGGGGGATTTCGCCCGTTCCGCCGCCCCGCCGCTGAGCTATGCCGTTCTCACACGCCTCTTCGCATCCCAGAATAACCAATGCCTTCTCGGATTTCGGCCGACGTCGGAGTTGCACTCTTGTAGGCTGCGGTCCAATCCACCTACGCGCGCAAGTCCGATTTGGCAGCGCGCTCCGGGCCGACACGCCGCCTTCAGGGGTTGCCTCAGGCCCTATCGGGCGCGATCAGGTTCAGTGCTGCTTTTTTCCCCTCGCATCTGAACGGATGTCGCCCTCGGCCCGTGAACAAGTACGGCGGCACGGAATCACGGCGCGGCGTCGGCCGCCTTCAGGACTTCGGCGGCCGGCCGGCCGTTGATCGTTTCCAGCGTCCGGATCGAGCGGAGGACCCCGGCGTCCCGCTTCGGATCGAAGTCGCAATGGAGCGTCTTGAGCGCCGTCCCTTTCAGCGCCGACAGGTCGCCGATACGGGCGCCGTCGCAGTAAAGAGTCGTCAGGCTCACATGCTTCAGCGGCGCCAGGTCGGACGCCTTCGTGCCGGCGCAGTCGAGGTAGTTCAACTGCATTCCCGTCAGGGGCGCCAGGTCGGAAACCGACGTGTTGGCGCAAGCCAGGTAGACCAGCGGCGCTCCGCGAAGCGGCGCCAAGTCCGAAACCGGCGTGCCTTCGCACCGCAGGCAGGTCAGCGGCGCCCCTTCGAGCGGCGCCAGGTCGGAAACCGGGGAGTGGGGGCAAGCCAGGAACGTCAGCGGCATTTTCCGGAGCGGCGCCAGGTCGGCGACGCGCGTGTCGCCGCAGTCCAGGGAGGTTAACTTCATGTCCTTCAACGGCGTCAGGTCGCCCACGCGGGTGAGGCTGCAATTGAGTCGGGTCAGCTTGGCCTCCTTCACAGGCGACAGGTCGGCGACCGCCGTGTTCGAACAATCCAGAGTGGTCAGGGGCAACCCTTTCAACGGCGAGAGGTCGGAGAGGCGGCTCGTTTGTTCGCCGCTCCCTCGACAACTCAGGTCGGTCAAGCCCGGTAAAGCCCGCAGAGGGGATAGGTCGGTCACTTGATCCGACAGGAAATCCAGTCCGGCGACCGCACCGTTCGCAACTGTACATTTCACCTCGCCATGGAAGCCCGGGTTGCGTCGCCTCAACTCGGCGGTCACTGCGTCCTCCTGCCGCTCCGCCGGCAGCGCCGCCACGTCCCTGGCCCATTGCGCGAGCGCCGCGGCATCCTCCGGCATGTCCGGCTCCGGCTTGGCCGGTCGAGAAGTCGGTGAAACCGGCTGGCTCGGGAGGGACAGGAACAGCCCGGCCAGCCCCAGCGCCAGCAGCGCCGCTGCGGACGCCCCGCCCAGCAGGAGGCGGGGAGAGGGCCACCGCGTCGGTGGGCGTCGCCGGGGCGACTCCACGACCGTGGCCTCAACGCTGGACGACCCATCCAGGAAGGACCAGTCCACCTCTGCAGCCGCCGCCGGAGCGGCCGGCGCCGGGGCTTGGGGCGTCGATCCCTGCGCGGCCGCGGCCAGGGCCTCCGCGGCCGCCGCCGCCGATGGGTAGCGGTCGGCTGGCTGCTTGCTCATGAGCCGTCGGACCACGGCGGCCACGCCGGCCGGCACGCCCGGCCGCAGACGCTCGATCGCTTCCGGCCGCCCCAGCCGATGCCGCATCAGCTTCTCCAGCGCCTCGCCGCCAGGGAAAGGCACTCGCCCGGTCAGCAGGAAGTACAGCGTGCAGCCCAGGCTGTACAGGTCCGCCCGCCCGTCCACCGTGTGCGAGTTCATCGCCTGCTCGGGCGCGATGTAGTCGGCTGTGCCCATGACCGTGCCCTCGCGCGTCAGGCTGCTGCTCTCGTCCTCCTGATCGGCCGTGCGTCGCCAGCGCGCCAGGCCCATGTCGAGGATCTTGACGACGCCGTCGGGCGTGAGCAGGAGGTTGGAGGGCTTGACGTCGCGGTGGACGAGGCCGCGCTCGTGGGCGTGCTGCAACCCCAGCGCCGCCTGGCGGCAGTAATCGCACGCCTTGACCGCCGGCAGCGGTCCGCCCTGGGTCGCCACTTTGGCCAGGTCCGTTCCAGGCACGTAATCCATGACGAGCAGGTGCGTGCCGTTGACCTCGTCGGCGTCCAGCGCCCGGACGATGTTGGGGTGGTCGAGCTGGGCGGCGGCGCGTATCTCGCGCCGGAAGCGGCGCAGGACGCCGGCGTTGTCCAGACGCTCCTTGCGGATCACCTTCACGGCGACGACGCGGCCGAGCTTCCAGTTGCGGGCCTTGAACACCTGTCCCATGCCGCCCTCGCCCAGGCGCTCCAGCAGCACGTAGGAGCCGAGCAGCAGCCTGTCGCCGCGACCAAGGAGGAGTTGATTGGCCTGATACGGCGTCAGCCAGCTTCGAAGCATCAGTTCACGTGCCAGGGCGCGCGGCTCGGAGAACCGGTGCTGCAGTTGCAGCGCGATTTCATTCAGCTGCGCCGCCTCCAGGAGGCGGGATTCGCGGAGGGCGTCGGTAAGGTCGGCGGCGGAGACCGTGGGCATGGAGTACTCGCACGGGACAAGATGATAGGCCAATCACGTCGGATGCGGCGCTGCGACCGCGGAAACGCCGCAAGCCGGAAAAACCCCATGCAGACGGTGCGCCGGAACCGTTCCGTGAAAGAAGAACGGCGATACACGGCGCCGCTGGATAGCTGGCTGGGCAACATCCGCGAGCTGCAAAGCGTGCTGACGCAGGCCCTGCCGCAGGCTGACGGCCTTGATCCGTCGCCCCGTAGCGCCGGCGCGGTGGTAGATGTGCCACCGGGATGGTCGGCGGAAAGCCACGTCCAGGGTCGGACGGCCCCGGAAAGCCCTGAATTCCCCCGGCGACAGCCGCCCGGGCGACCCTGGCATGATCGTTGCTTAGCAGCACTCTGCTAGGAGCCAGTCGAGCCGTGACAGATCCTGGCAGGCGCAAAACCGCAATCGCCGTCGGCTTATGCCCCTTGGCGCCCCGTGAATCGGGGACACGATCGGCGTGCGCGCAGGAGGCAATCGACCATGAATCGTAACGGGATCGCCGCGAACGCCGCCGAGACGTCGCAGCCCGGTTCCCGCCCCGTGGCGAGGACTCGGATCGTCATTCTGGGCGGCGGCTTCGGCGGCGTCTACACGGCCCGTCGCCTGGAAAGGCTTCTGCGGCGCCGGCCGGACGTCGAGATCGTCCTGGTGAGCCGGGACAACTTCCTGGTTATGACGCCGCTGCTGTTCGA
>DATKHW010000553.1:0-3192 GCA_035546275.1 Gemmataceae bacterium | reverse complement strand
GAACGACCTCGACATCCCGGCGCTGGAGGTGCTGGAAGACGCTCTGCAGGAGTTCACCGGCGCCCTGGTCTTGGTGAGCCACGACCGCGCGCTGATGGACCGGCTCTGCACGGAGGTCGTCGGGCTGGACGGCCGCGGCGGCTCGGCGGTGTACGCCAGCGTCGAACAGTGGCTGGCCGCTTATGAGCGCGGCGCCGAAGAAGCAAAGAAGCCCGCCGCGCCGCCGGCGCCGCGCCGGGCCGCCCTTCCCCCGCCGCCGAAGCCGCGCAAGCTGGGCTACCGCGAGCAGCAAGAGCTGGCGGGAATCGAGGGTGCGATTCTCGCCGCCGAGCAGGCCGTCACCGACCGCGAGGCGGACGTGCAGCAGGCGGCGACAGTCGGCCATGTCGCCCTGGCCGAGGCGTGCCGGGCGCTGGACTTGGCGAAGGCGGAGGTGGAGCATCTCTACGCCCGCTGGCAGGAGTTGGAGGCGCGGCGCGGCCCGGCGTGACGCGCCGGCAAGGATGAATCACCGGTCCAGCACGCGGAGGGGTGCTTGATGTCCCGGTGGATCAGGCCCATTCCGTGAGCGGCGGCCAGGCCTGCGGCGATCTGCCGGCCGAATTGCACCGCTTCCACGGTTTCCAAAGGACCTGTCCGATCGAGCCGTTGCTGGAGCGTCTCTCCGGGGATGTATACTCGAAACGCATGAACCTGGCACAATTGTCACTTGCGGTTGCAGTTCGTAATGTGCAGCTGGATGTCAGCTGCACAGGAATCCGCCATGCGCCGCTTCACCTTTGCTTCCCAAGACCTCGACTCGATCCGCCACGAGCGCTACCATCACCCGCCTCCGTTCGTCCAACGGAAGATGGAGGTCTTGTGGCTCAAGAGTCAAGGCTTCACCCACGAGGACATCGCCCGTCTCGCCGACGTCTCCCGGCGCAGCGTGCAGCGCTACCTCGACGAGTTCGCCGACGGCGGCTTGGAGCGGATCCGCCGCCTCCCCTGGCAGGGCAAGCCCAACGAACTCGCGGGCCATCGCTCCTGCCTGGAAGACGCCGCAGTACAGATGAGCCGCGGCAGAGCAAGAAACGGCGCGTCGGTGCCGTTTCAGCCATACAAGAGATCTTCGGTGGGACGAGCCGCGCGATCGGGGTCGAACCGCCCCACGCCAGTGAACTGCATCAGCAGCAGCGTCAGATACAGCGGATTGAGCAGCAGGTACCGCCGCCACAGCCGGCGCGGCTCGTGCATCAAGCGGTACAGCCATTCCAGACCGCGAGCCTGCAGCGCAGGCGGCGCCTGTGACAGACGGCCGGCGTGGAAAGCGAATGCGGCGCCGACCGCGATCAGCGGCATCGAAAGGGCCTCGCGGAATTCGTAAGCCCAAACCTCTTGGCGAGGACATCCCAAGCCGATGAACGCCAGCGCCGCTCCGCTTGATCGGATCGCGGCGACCACCTCGTCCCGCTCCGCCGCCGTCAGCCGCCGAAACAGCGACGGCCGCATCCCTGCAATCCGCAGCGCCGGAAACCGCCGCGTCAGCCCGTCGCTGAGCGCCGCAAGCAGGTCCGCCGTCCCGCCGAACAGAAAGATGGGCAACCCCTCGTCAGCGGTCGCCTGGCAAAGCCGCAGCATCAACTCCGGCCCATACACGCGATCCGGCAACGCCGTCCGATGCAGCCAGTTGAGCGCCCACCGCACCGGCTGGCCGTCCGGCGTCAGCAGATCGAAGCGGTTGAGCCGGTAGCGCTGGGCGGCGTCCAGCACGCCGGTCATGAGACCGTGGACCGCCAGCGCCGAGACGGTCAGCGGCTGCCGCGCTCGCGCCGCCGCCACGATTCGTCCGACCGCCGCCTCATAATCCACCGCATCGATTCGCACGCCCAGCACGTTTCGCTTGCCTCGATCGATCATGGCACGGCCGCTCCCATCTGTTGGGGCGTGGATTGAGACCACGCCCCAACGTTGGCATCGTATATTTCCCGACAAATGCGAGGGACATCGTAGGTAAGTCGCCATTGCGGATAGTGGGACGCGAATTTGCCGACGTTGCTGACCCACCAGACGTGGTCGCCCTTGCGGTTGGCCTCGGTGTAGCTCCACGGCATCGGTCGGCCGACGATCTCTTCACAGATATGAATCGCCTCCAGCATGGAGCAATTGCTGAAGCGCCCGCCGCCCATGTTGTAAACCTCGCCGGACCGCGGCGCCCGGAAGAAACAGTCGAAGGCCGCGATCATGTCGCGGCTGTGGATGTTGTCGCGCACCTGCTTGCCGCTGTAGCCGAACACAGTGTACGGGACCCCCGTCGCCGCGCACTTGACCAGGTAGGCGAGGAAGCCGTGCAGCTTCGTGGCCGCGTGGTTGGGGCCGGTCAGGCAGCCGCCCCGGAAGCAGGCGGTGCGCATGGCGAAATAACGGCCATACTCCTGCACCATCACATCCGCCGCCACCTTAGACGCTCCGAAAACGCTGTGAAGCGACTGATCGATCGGCATGTCCTCGCGGATGCCGCCGGCGTAGGGATGGGACGGGTCGATCTCCCAGCGCGTCGCGCGCTCCAGCAGCGGCAACCGATTGGGCGCGTCGCCGTACACCTTGTTAGTGGAAGTAAAGATGAACACGGCGTCCGGGGCGTGCCGGCGCGTGGCTTCCAAAAGATTCAGCGTGCCGACGGCGTTGACGCCGAAATCGGTCTGCGGATCGCTGGCGGCCCAGTCGTGCGACGGCTGGGCGGCGGTATGAATCACCAGCGCCACGTCTTTGCCGAAGCGTCGGAACAGCCGGTCCATGCGATCGGCGTCGCGGATGTCGGCGTTCAGATGACGGTAGCGCTCGCCCAGCTCGCGTTTGAGGCGGCGGCGCTGCCGGCGCGTGGAGGCTTCGTCGCCGAAGAACCGGCGGCGCATGTCGTTGTCCACGCCGACCACGTCAAGGCCGACTTCGGCGAAATGCCGCGAAGCTTCCGAGCCGATCAGGCCCGCGGAGCCGGTGACGACGGCGACGCTCATGTTTTCACCTCTCCTCTCATCGCAGGAAAATCCGGTACACCCCGCGGTCGAGCAGGGCGCGAAGCAAAGCGGTCGATCGCTTCCAGTCGGCGGCCCGCAGGAGGTCCGCGAACAGGTCGGCGCCCTTCGCCGGCAAGTCGTCGCGCTCACGGCAGCGCCGACAGCGCTTGCCGTCCGGGTGGACCAGGGAGCGGAC
>DATKHW010000552.1:0-2204 GCA_035546275.1 Gemmataceae bacterium | reverse complement strand
TGCTGCAGCAGACGCAGGCTGCCACGGTCGTTCCCTATTTCGAGCGCTTTATGGCGGCATTCCCGACGCTCGCCGCCCTTGGTGCGGCCGACGAACAAGACGTTTTGCGTCATTGGGAAGGGCTCGGCTATTACCGCCGGGCGCACGACCTGCTCAAGACAGCACGAGTTCTGGCGGCCGAGCATTCCGGCCGCTTCCCCGACCATCCCAACGCCCTGGACGGCCTTCCCGGCCTGGGCCGCTACACCCGCAACGCCGTGCTGTCGCAGGCCTTCGGCCGGCGGCTGCCCATTCTGGAAGCCAACAGCAAGCGAGTGCTGGCCCGCCTGTTCGGTCGGACTGGGGACCTATCGCGCTCCTTGGAGCAGCGCTGGTTGTGGGCGGCGGCGGAAAACCTGCTGCCGGCGCGGCGGGTCGGCGACTTCAACCAGGCGCTCATGGAACTGGGCGCCCTGGTCTGCACGCCGACGGCGCCGCGCTGCTCCGACTGTCCGCTGGCCGCCGACTGCGCCGCGCGCCGCCTCGGACTTCAGGAATCCATCCCGGCTCGCACGCCGGCGCCGGAACCGGTCGCGGTGCAGGAGGCGGCCGTGGTGGTGCGCCGCGGAGAGAAGGTGTTGCTACTGCAGCGGCCGGGGCGGGGACGATGGGCGTCGCTGTGGGAGTTTCCGCACGGCCCCCTGACGCCGGGCGAATCCGCCGACGCGGCGGCGGACCGACTGGCGCCCGAATTGACGGGCCTTCGCGCGCGCCTGGGGCCGGAGTTGGCGGTATTGCGCCACGCCGTGACGCGTTTCCGTATCACGCTGGTCTGCTTCGAGGCGGAGTATCTTTCCGGCGAATTCCGCTCCGCTTTCTACGAACAGGCGGCGTGGCTGACGCCGAGGGAGGCGTCGAGGCGGCCGGTCAGCTCGCCGCAGCGCCGGCTGGTCCGGTTGGTCGCTGACGCCGCACGGCCGCGGCCGCTGTTTTGAAGATCGCTTTGTCCCCAGCCGTCCAACGGATACGATGCACGGAGGAGGTCGATCATGAAAAACCCCATGCGTTTCCTGGTGCTGGGCCTCGCGACGGCGGTCGGCGCGGCTTGCTGCGGCTGTTCCCTGCACGGCGGCCCCGGCGTCGGCGCCGCCGCCCCGCCGACGCGCGGGACCGACGCGGACGGCGTCGCGTTTCAGCTCAGCGACTACCGCGGCAAAGCGGTGATGCTCGAATTCTGGGGCGACTGGTGAAGCGCCTGCAAGGCGATGTATCCCCACGAGCGGTCGCTCGTGCAGCACTATCAGAATCGGCCCTTCGCCTTAATCGGCGTCAACACCGACGATTTGCCCGACGTCAAACGGATCCAGCAAGAGAAAAACTTGCCCTGGCGCAGCTTCTGCGACGGACGGAAAGGACCGATCTGCGCCGATTGGAAAGTGGCCGGCTTTCCCACCATTCAGCTGATTGACGCGCACGGCGTGGTCCGCTATTCCCACCTCGGGGCGCCGCCCGGCGAAGTGCTGGACGGCGAGATTGAGACGCTGGTGAAGGAAGCGGAGCAATGAATCGGCGGGGCGGTCCCGCCCGAGTTGCAATGCTCCTTGGTGGGGTATGCCCATACGGCATTACCGTGGCCCGAGGCCTAGGAATCGTACTGTTCCCAAGGGATATGGAAATCGCGCAGAAAGCTCAAGGATTCTGGGCTCCTTGCGGCCACCCAGATCCACGGCGTGCTTCCGCCATCGATAAGCACTAGCACCTCGCCACGCGTGTAGAACCGTGTGTCCATCCACGCCCAAGGTCCAAGCATTGCCGGTTGCAAGGAAGGTAGCACGGCGGCGAGACTATTGCCGTCGACCGGTCCATTGGCACCAAATGGCGCACCCATAACAGCCTCAAAGAAGCACATCTGGAGCAGGAACCCGGATAGCTTTTCCGCTTCGCGCACCCTGTGAACGCGGCCGGCGGCATCTTGTTGGCACCAGAACACGGCGGGGTCTTGACCGCGCAGGGAGGCGGCCCAGTAGCAATTGCCCTGGTTTTCGACGTAGAAGCCAAGAAGGTTATCTGCAATCCACAGGCGCTGCGGCGACACTATGTTGTTTTGACGATCCGCGATGCCTTGTCGACGCCCGACCAACTCATACCACCATCGCAGCGGCCCCGGCAGCCAAATACCGGCCAATTCGGCCGCGCGAATTCCATGCTCGGGAAGAGAAGGGCCG
>DATKHW010000551.1:0-8117 GCA_035546275.1 Gemmataceae bacterium | reverse complement strand
CTCCTCAGGCACCTCCTCGGCGGCGCCCAGGAAGCTGGTGTCGCGACGATTCAGGAGGATGGCGCGGTCGCTTTCGGCGTTGCCGCGGAGGGCGTTGATGAGCTGCCGCCGCTCCAGGTCGTTCAGGGGACGGAAGTCCATGGTCAGTACTCCTCTCCGGGAACCAGGGAAGACAAGACGATTTCGACCGTGTGGCACAGCGACGCTCGCCGTGCGTCCATGCGGCACGGCAGTTTCGGCCGTGCCTGGGAAGGGGCTGCCACGGCTAACGCAACCGCAGCACACCGGCGAAATCTTCTCACCCACTCACTCACGGCCAGCCAGTTCCGCCAGCAACTGGTAGACGCCGCGGTCGATACAGTCGTCGTTGACGTCGGCCGCGATCAGTTCGCCCTCGCGCAGCACGTGGTAGCGAACTTCCTTCCGTCGAACCAACACGCAAACGGCCTCGCCGCCGGCGGCCAGGGGCAGGGTGAGCATCAGCCCCGGACCGCGTTCGTCCATCATCGCCTCGAAGCGGACGCCTGCCACCTGTCTGTAGAGGCAGTCAATTCGCCGGGCATGAGCCTCCAGCGTCGGCCACAGTGAGTGCAAAGGGCGCGCCAGGTCCGGCCCAATTGTCAGCTCCAAAGGGGCCGGGCGGTAATCGGAATCGCCGCGGCCCAAAGCATACCAGGAAAAGCGCAGATCGCCAAGACACTGGACGTTCGGCCGCGGCTGATGGGCGAACAGCGTCGGGCCGTCGTCGGGGCCGTCCGCCGTGCCGATGCCGAAAACGCCTTCGCCGCCGCGCAGCCCGGCGACCCATGCCTTGTCGCCGTGAAAATCGCCGTCGCTAGGATGGCGCAGGGTGCCGGGGTGCGTATGCACCACGCCGACGATCGTGAGGCGGCGCTCCTTCTGCCGGACGATCCGATAAGCGACGGCTTGCGCGTCGCTGTTGAAGCGCACGTGGGCGGCGCTGGCGTCGGCCTCGGCGCCGGCCGGCAACGTGGCCAGCACCACCGCTTCGTCGGCTGCCCGCAAACCGAGCAGCACCCAGCCTGTTTCTTCATCGCCGCGAGACGCGGAACGATGGGCGGCGTATTCCTCGAATAACGTATGGGCGACGCCGTCGCTGAGAAGGACCCGGCGAAGAGGGGCGTAGGAAACCGGCGGCGGCGAACCGATCAGGGGAGTCGGCAGCCGGCGCGTCCGCTCGAGAGAGCGCTTCGCCGAATCCAGCAGCCGAGAGGCCGTGCGCTTCAGGACCTGCCACATGGTCCGCGTCCTTGTTCGCGGGACGGCGACGGTGTCGTCCGGATACGTACCGCGGTGGAGAGCCGGCAGGGCCGCGGGACGGCCGTCAGAGCTGCTGCGCCTCTCCTGTTCCTTCTCCACATCATACCGGCGAGGGTCCGGCGAGTCAAAGTAAGTGACGCATCGGCGCGTGGACTAGCTAATGGGGATATTATGGAGGGCAATTTATCGGAGCGCAGGCAGAATGAAGAATGAAGAACAGGGAACCGGGAATGAGGAATGATCCGTTCCCGGTTCCCTGTTCCCGGTTCTTCATTCTTCAATGCATTTTTTCCGCGAGTGAAAACCGCGTTTTCTTTTTTGCCGTCTCGGCGCTGGTTTTGGCTTCCGGCCGCCGTTATAATTCAACACTCGAAACGATCGGAGCAGCGACCGGGAATCGGGAGACGCATGCGCCGCCCTGTTCCGGGACCCCCCTGGGAGAAGCCGACTATGCCAAGTCCCTTTCCTGGAATGGACCCTTATCTGGAAACCGAGGCCCTTTGGCCGACGTTTCACCATCAGCTCGTGATGTGCCTGTATCAGATCCTGCTGCCCGGCCTGGTGGATCGTTACCGCGCCCGCGTCGCTCAGCGTCGCTACGCCACCGAACAGGCCTTGTTCACGTCGGTGCTGCGCGAGGAGCATCACGAGGACTACATCGAAATCCGCCAGCGCTGCGACGGCCGGCTGATCACGCTGCTGGAAGCCGTCAGCCCCGCCAACAAGACCACTACGCCGGGCCGCACCGCTTATCTCGACAAGCGCCGTGAGGGCAAAAACGCCGGCGCCAACCTCGTCGAGATCGACCTGGTGCTGCAGGGCCAACCGACGCTGGAGTATTCGCGCGACGGCCTGCCCGACTGGGACTACGCCGTCACCGTCACGCGCTCCACGCAGTCGGAGCGCTATGAGATCTACACGGCCACGCTGCAAAAACGGCTGCCGCGTTTCCGCCTGCCGCTGGCCCCCGACGACAAGGACACCGTCCTCGATTTGCACACGGCCTTCACGCGCTGCTACGACCAGGGCGGCTTCGCATCGAAGATCGACTATACGCGCGATCCAGTCGTGCCGCTGCCGGAAGACGATCGGCGCTGGCTCAAGGACGTGCTGAAGCAACATCGGTCCCGATGAAACGACTCCATCCATAATTCACCGCGGAGAACGCGGAGAGCGCGGAGGAAAGCCCGTAGGGCGGGTCGAGCGTCAGCGAGACCCACCGGCGCCGACTCAATCCTTCTTGGTGGGTTTCGCTTGCGCTCGACCCACTACGAATGGCGTTCTCCGCGGTGAATTGTTTGGATAGATGCATGGCCGAAGCGCGTCCACCTGTTCCGGTCCTGCTCGTGGCGGCCGTTTTCAGCCGTCATGCGGACGCCCTGTGCTGGGCGCGCGGCCGGCTGGAAGAGGCCTACGGCCCGGTGGAGCGAGTCAGCACGCCCTTCGTCTTCAATCAGACCGATTATTACGCCGCCGCGATGGGAACCGACCTGCGCAAGCAATTCCTCGTCTTCCGCGATCTTTTATTGCCGGATCGGTTGGCCGCGATCAAGCTGCACGCCAACGCCCTAGAGCAAGAGCTGGCCGGCGCCGATCGCTATCCGGAAGAGCGGCCGGTGAACATCGACCCGGGATATCTGAATTTGGGAAAATTCGTGCTGGCCACCACCAAGGACCAGGCCCACCGCGTCTACCTTGGCCAGGGCGTCTACGCCGAAGTCACGCTGCGGTTCCAGGCCGGCGCCTTCGTCCCCTGGCCGTGGACTTACGCCGACTATCGCCAGCCGGCCGTTCTGGAATTCCTGCGCGACGCCCGCGCTTCCTATCACGATCGGCTGCGCACCGCGCGGCCGTGATCGTCGGAACCTTGCTGCGAGCCACGTCATGAACGCCGCCGCTCCGATGACGGCCGATTCGCCCCACGAGGCGCCGTCCGCTTCCATCGGCTTCTATGCGGAGCTGTCGCGGCGGATTCTGCTTGGTCTGACCGTGGCTCTGCTCAGCGCCCGTATGCTGGCGCCTGGCGAAGACCCCGGCATGATGCTGGCCACGTCGGGGCCGACCGGTCTGCTGATGCCGATGCTGTGGTTCCTGGGCGCCGTCGTCTGGACGGGTTGGCGGATGGCGTCGCGCGGCGGCGACTGGCGCGGCGGCCTGATCGAAGCGGCGCTGCTGCTGGCCGGGCTGCTGGTTTTCGTCCCCGCGGAAATGGCCGGCTACAAGCATCCGGCCCGCATCATCGCCTGGGATTGGCTGACTCTGTTTATCGTCGTTTGCCTGGTGCGGCAGCTCGCCGCTTCGCCGAGCGATCGGCAGGGGCTGTTCGCCGTCTTCCTGGCCGGGGCCGCGGCGCTGTCGGCCCAGGCCGTCTATCAGGCCGCGGTCCGCGCCCCGGCGTCCGCGACCTTCGCGCAACCGGCGCCGTTCATCGCCTGGCTGATGCTGTTCCTGCCGGGGTTGTTCATCGCTCACATCGTGTGCCATCTGCGCCGGAGGATCTGGCTGACTTTGGGGACCGGCCTTATGGCCATTCTCGGCGCCTCAGCCGTCGGCCTGGCTTTCGCCGGCGTCCGCCTGTCCGGCTCGGTCGAGCCGCCGCTGATGGAACTGTGGGCCGCGACAGGCCGGATGATCCTGGCCCGCCCCCTCGGCGTCGGGCCGGGGAATTTCTCCCGCGCCTATCCGATGTTCCAGCCGCCGGGCGGGCAAGTGAGTATCGCCGACCCGCACAACTTCGTCCTGGAAATCGCCGCGACCTGCGGCGTCGCCGTGCTGCTGATGGTGCTGATCGCGCTGGGGGCATTCTTCGTCAAGGCGGTGCGCTGGCTGCGTAAGCCGGTCGGAGCGGCGGAGCTGGAAACGAGCGAGCGGACGCGCTGGGAGTTTTACGTCGGCGGCATGGTCGGCCTGGTGCTGGGGTTCATTATCCGCCAAACGACCGGCGACCGCACGCCCGAAGCCATTTTGATGGAGGGCTTCGTGGCCTGCGGCCGCTGTCTGGTTTGGCTGACCGCCTTCGTAGTGTTCGAGCGCGTCCCTTGGTCCGGTCGCGTCCGGGCCGGCGCCCTGGCCGCGGGCGTCGCGGCTGTGCTGCTGACGCTGATGATCGGTCCCGGCGCCGGGATGCCGTCGATCGTCGCACCGCTGTGGGCGGCCGTCGCTCTCGCGCTCAACGAGATGCCGCAGCGCGAATATCCCCGTATCAACCGGCTAGCGCTGACGCGCATCCTGCCGTTCTTCGCGGCGGCGGCCGTGACGTTGGTGTATTTCCTGAGCGTTTTCATGCCCGTAACCAGTTGCTCGGACAAGGTGCAGCAGGCGGTGCTGGCTCGAAAATCGGTGCAGGGGAAGGACGCGGGGGCGTACGCGGAAGCGCTGGAAAAGAGGATGAGGCCGGCCCTCGCGCAAGCCGCCAAAGACGATCCCGGCGACTCGCGCCCCCGGGTCTTGCTGGCCGGGTGGGGCGCCGAGTTTTGGATACTGCGGCCACGGATCAGCGCCGAAGGCGCTCTGTTTGCCGCTACAGATGTGGAGAAACTCGACCCGCAAAATCCGGAAGGTTACTACGCCTGCTATTACCTTCGTATGGGATTCGGCAAGGTGAGCGTAGTCAACTACCAGACGGCGCTAGGGGCCGCGATCGGGTCGGGGTACCATCTGGTGTTGCAAGAGACTCGCTGGCATCACCCACTTGGACGGGGCGCCACGGAGAAGTACAGAGACCTCCAGGTGGGGGACGAGCCGGCGTATCAGTACTTGGAAGCGGCAAAGGCGCTTGAGAAGTATCTGCCCTACGACCCCAACGACGCCGTGCTGCGTTTCCTCCTGGCGGAGGCGCTGTTCAAGGCCTGGGAGGACGGGCCTTGCCGCGAACAGGCGGCGGAGGCGCTGCGCATCGACGCGGCCGCCGCCCGACCGCCGCTGACCGACGAACAGCGGCAAAAGCTGCACACATGGAAGGATTTGCCGGCGGCGAAGTGACAGACGCCTTACGCGTTCAGGTCGATCCAGCGCTGGAGGCAATTCACGTCCGGCCGCAACGACAGGGGCGATTCGCGATCCATCCGAACCGGATCGCCGACATCCCGAATGGGCCGCACGGCGCCGGGAAGCGCCGGCCGATCGTCGGCGAAGCAGCGGCAGAGAGGAATCCGATCGAGAATGGGCTGCATGGCGCCGTCCTCCGTGCGGAAGGGGGAGAAGGGAAAAGGCGGCGTCGGTTCCGGCGACCGAGGTGGAAACGCGAGAGGGTGCTTTGCCGCAACCGACGCCATTCATGGCCCGGCGACCCCATTCTACGCGGCACAAGGCGGAAAGACGGAATTCGGGACGCCTGTTCAGGTTTTATCTTTTGGTCCGCGAGAACCCCTGCCGGTCGCGCAAGCCGGGCGGGTATGGGAGGAAGGGCAATGGCGTTGTGGCTTTTCAAGCAGGAACCGACGTGCTACAGCTTCGCCGACCTGCAGCGGGACGGCCGCACCGTCTGGGACGGCGTCGGCAACGATCTGGCGCGGAAGCATCTGCGGCAGGTCAAGAAAGGCGACCGCGTGCTGTTTTACCACACCGGCAAGGAGAAGGCGGTGGTCGGCGTGATGCGGGCGGCGGCGGACGCCCGGCCGGCGCCGACGGCCGACGATCCGGGAGCGGTGGAGGTGGAAATGACGCCTGCGGCGGCGCTGGCGCGGCCGGTTTCGTTAGCCGAAATCAAAGCGGACTCGCTTTTGGCGGAATGGGACCTGGTGCGGCTGCCGCGGCTGTCGGTGATGCCGGCGACGCGGGAGCAGTGGCGGCGGATCGAGGAACTGGCGGCAGCCAACCGCTGAAGTCATCGGCCCATGGCCGCCAGATCCTCCAAGGTAAGGAAGTATTGGCCCGTTACTTCGCCCTGCTCGTTGAGCGGGAAGAAGGCCCAGAGTTGGTTCTCGTGGACCTCGCCGCGAACCGTGTACCAGCCGCAATGCGTGATGAGGACGTCCAGGACGAACTTCCGCTGGTCGGCAGGCACGCCGGCCGACTCGGGAAGCGTATGCAACGTTCCGCGGACGGGGAGCGGCTCCATGGTAATGTGCGGCGCTTGTCCCCACTGCTTCTGCGCCCAGTGTTCGACCTGTTCGCGCGTTGTGCCGACGGGAACCTCGCTGCGGATTTGCTGCTTCAGCCGATTCAGCGGCGCGCCGCGCGTGGAGACGTGAATAAACACTGCCGCGGTTAGGCCAACCAGGACGACGCCGAAAGCAGGCCAAACCCACCATCGCCGCCTTCGGGGAGGCTTTTTGTTCTCTTGTGGCGTCACGGCAGCGCCCCGGAGAGCGCCTGGCTCATCCAGCCGATTTGCGCTCTTCTTGAAGCTTATTCAGCTTATTGTACATCGTCTTGAGGCTGATCCCCAGCTCCATCGCGGCTGCGGCCTTGTTGCCGCCGTGCTTCTCCAGCACGCGCAGCAGATGCTCCATCTCGATCTCGCTCAGCGTCCGCGCCGGCGCCGCGGTCGGCGGCGACGCCTGAATGGGCGAGGTTGCCCCGCCCCTGCTCATCGGCAGCGTGGCGGGAATGCGGTTGCGGATGATGTAGGGCAGATGCTCCGGCGTGATGAGGCCGCCGCCAGCGATGATGTGGGCGTGCTCCATCACGTTGGCCAGCTCGCGGACGTTGCCCGTCCACTCATGTTCCAGCAGCACGTCCACCGCCTCCGGGCTGAGCAACTCCGCCGCCTGCTCCACCGGCCGTTTGGCCACCCGCGCCAGAAGATGCCGGGCCAGCTCCGGAATGTCCGAACGCCGTTCGCGCAACGGCGGTAAGCGGATCTCAAATGTGTTGATGCGGAAAAACAGGTCCTCGCGGAACGTCTCGCCCTGGATCATTTGCCGCAGGTCGCAGTTGGTGGCGCACAGCACGCGCACGTCCACCCGGAACGGCTCCGTGTCGCCGACCCGGCGGATTTCGCCGGATTCCAGGAAGCGCAGCAGCTTCACCTGGATGTTCTTGTTCAGCTCGCCCAGCTCGTCGAGGAACAGCGTGCCGCCGTTGGCTACTTCAAAGAGGCCCTTATGGTCGCGGTCGGCCCCGGTGTAGGCGCCCTTGCGGTGGCCGAACAGCTCGCTTTCGACCAGGCTTTCCGACAGCGCCCCGCAATTGACCGGCACGAACGGCATGTCCTTCCGCTTGCTCTGCTGCCAGAGCGCCCGCGCCGCCAGCTCCTTGCCAGTGCCCGTTTCGCCGAGGATCAGCACCGTCGCTTCGGTCGGCGCCACCGTGGCGATCATGCGATGGACGGCGCCCATCGCCGGCGATTTTCCCACCAGAACCGTCGGCCCCTCCGCCGCCTTGACGCGGCTTTGCAGGGCCAGGTTTTTGTGCTTCAGCTCGCGCCGCTCCGCCACCTTGCATAGAACGGCCTCGATCTCGGCCAGCTTGCACGGCTTGGTGATGTAGTCGAAGGCGCCGAGCCGCACCGCCTGCACGGCGGTTTCCATGCTGGCGTGGCCGGTCATCACCACCGCTTCGACGTCCGGCGCCATCTTCTTGAGCTGCTCCAGCACCTCGATGCCGCTCATGCCGGGCATGCGCAGATCGAGGATGGCCGCGTCGAAAACGCCCTTTTCGAGAGCTTTGAGGGCGGTTTTGCCGTCGGGACAGACCGTGACCTCGTGGCCGAGGCGCGGCAGCTCCGCCCGCATCAGCTCCTGCAAGGGCCGTTCGTCGTCCACGAACAGGACGCGCAGACTCTTGTGGGCTTCCAGCCGGTCCCGGCCGCCGGGCCGGGTGAGAGTGCTATCTGTCATGTCCACCATTCTCTTCCTGGTCCGTTGTCCGTCGTCCGTCGTCCGTTGTCCGTT
>DATKHW010000550.1:0-2681 GCA_035546275.1 Gemmataceae bacterium | reverse complement strand
CTGCAACACCCATGTGTGGAGGAGTTCCGCTGCGGTGACGCCCTTCCTTTGGGCCATCTGCCGCAGCGCTTTCGCTTCGCTCGGCTTCAAGCGCACGTTGACCGCATAACGGCGCACGAACACCGGCTCGGGAACCTCTTCCAGTTCCTCCTCAAAATCGGTCAAATCATGGGCGTCCCAGAACTCGGCCAACTCCTGGATGGAATCGAGCTTGGGGAATTGGGATTTCTTCATCGGCCTTTCCATTTTCGATATCGTCGCTTCTCTTTCTCGGTCATCTCGGGCCCTCACCGAGCCAAATACTTACTCGTGTCAGCGGGCATGGCGCCTGGCAGCATCTGCGCCCTCGTTCCGCGCGGGAAGGCGGTTACAGCTCGCTCATACAGGTCGTCGTCATGATACCCGGTGCTGGCCACGCCGAGCTCCAGAAAATACCAGATTCCGACGCATTCCATTGGCTTGGGGTCCAGCGCGAGTAAAGTCGCATTTGGGTCGGGCTGGTCCTCCATTGTCCAGAGCGGTATCCCCTGGATACTCAGCTCGGCGCCGCCCGGCAGGAACCCGACATGATTGACCACCCCGCTATTGTCGTATCCGACGTTGTACCGTGCTTGAGCGTAGTGCTCGCAAACGCCGCTCCGGTCCCAAATCGACACGCTCGACTCGGGAAGCCCGAGGAGGTGGTGTACGTCCTGCCGACTCATGCCGAAAATGATCGGCAGTGCCCCGATGTAGGGCCGAATTTCGAAGCGCACGCTGCGCCCCTCCTTTGCCGAGCTTGTTGTTGTGGGGATCCCGTTGGCATTGTACAAACCGACATTTCTCCCCGATCAAGGAGAATCCGCACCAAACTCCGAACTCCCGGCCAATTCATCCCCCAGCTCGCCCAGCAACCGCACCACCTCCTCCACATCCGCCGCCGCCGTCCGCCAATTCACGAAGCAAAACCGCACCGCCGTCCGTCCCCGCAGCCGCGTCGAGGACAGGAACGCCCGCCCCGTCGCCCGCACCGCGTCGATCAGGTCTAGATTCAGATGATCGAGAGCTGTTTCATCGACCATGCCGCCCGGCACGTATCGGAAACAGACGATGCTCAGCCGTCGCGGCGAGAGGATCTCGAATCGGCCGTCGCGCTCCAGCAGCGCCTGGGCGTACTCCGCCAACCGCCGGCAGCGCTCCGTCAGCGCCCGGTGCCAGCCGACGCCCAGCACCTTCAGCGACAGCCAGATTTTCAGCGCCCGGAAGCGCCGCGTCAGGGCGATTCCCTGATCGGCGAAGTTCACCTCGTCGTCGGCCGGCGCCACGTCCTGCATGTACTCGGGGCGCAGCGTGAACGCCTGCCGCAGCAGTCGGCCGTCGCGCACCAGGACGCAACCGGCCTCGAACGTCTGGGCCAACGTTTTGTGCGGGTCGAGCGTCACGGAGTCGGCCCGGCCGATGCCCGCCAGCTCCTCGCGGCCCTCCGGCGTCAGCACGGCCGTCCAGCCGTAAGCCGCATCGACGTGCAGCCACAATCCCTCCGCCGCACACAGGTCGGCCAGCGCCGCCAGCGGATCGACGGCGCCGGTGTTGGTCGTCCCGGCGTTGGCGACCACCGCCCACGGCCGACGGCCCGCGAGCCGGTCCTGTACAACGCACGCCGCCAATGCAGCGGGCAGAAGGCGAAATACGTCGTCGGATGGCACGGGCCGCAGCTGGTCCGCACGCAATCCCATGATCTTCGCCGCCCGATCGACGGACCAGTGCCGCTGTTCGGCGACGTAGAGGACGGCCCGCGACCGCTCCTCCTCGGACAGCGGTTCCCGCGCCGCGACCAGCGCGGTCAGGTTTGCTTCGGAGCCGCCGCCGGTCAGCACGCCCATCGTCCCCGGCGGCATGGCGAGGAACTCGCGAAACCAGTCGAGGACGACCAGCTCCACCTGCGCTGGCCCGGACGCCTCCAGCCAGACGCCGGCGAAGAAGTTGGTTCCCGCGCAAAGCAGATCGCCCAGGACGGAAAGAAACGTCGGGGCGCCGGGGATGAAGGCGAGGAAGCGGGGATGGTTGACGCGGCAGGCGAACGGAGCGACCTTGGCGGCGAACTCGGCGAGGACCGCGGCGAAGTCGCGGCCGGTTTCCGGCGGCGGTTCGCGCAGCAGACGTTCCATCTCTGCGCGCGGAGCGTAGCGGCCGACGGGCTGGTCCGGCAGCGTGGCGTGATGGTTCAGGATCCAGTCGAGCGCTTGCAGAGCGTCGGCGCGCAGGGCGTCGGCGTCGGGATGCGGCAGCGGCGCCGCAACCTCGCGGCGGAGGGCGTCGAGTCGGCTGGCGTCAATCGTGGTGGACCTTCTGGTGATGCTCGGCGACGCGGTCGGGCGGGATGTGCCAGCCGCAATCGTCGCAGCTCGGGGCCTTTTCGTAGCAGCCGCCGCAGAAGAGCGGTCCGCCGAGGAAGAACTGTTCGAGCCGGGTGTGGTCTTCGTCGGCCAGATCGCCGGAGTCCAGCGGCAAGTTGAGTTCGTGGCCGCAGCCGTCGCAGTTGTACGAGCTGAAGCGGGCCAGGAGCGGCGCGAAGTGGTTGTGAACGCCGCGCGGCAAAACGCCCTGGCCCTTGCAGAGCGGACAGGCCACGCCGAGCTGGGACGTGATCGCTTTGCGGATGAAGGCGCTCTTGTTGGGGAGTTTATTGAGCAGGTCGGCCA
>DATKHW010000549.1:0-5002 GCA_035546275.1 Gemmataceae bacterium | reverse complement strand
GTCGGCGGCTCGCTGCACCTTGTGATTGTTATCGTGGCCTACCTGGCGCCGATCGGCTTCCTGGCGCGAGCGCTGCGGCACGACTGGCTGCCGTACGAGGATGAGCTGCGATTCATCCTCCTTGCCGTGCCGGGATTGTGGCTGTTGTTCCCGATCGCGCTGTTCTCCACGCTCAGCGGATCGTCGCGCTGGTTCGTGTTCCGGCCGGTCATCGTCTGGAGGCTGTTGCGCGTGGCGCCGTCCACATTAACGGTCTACTTTCTTAGCGCGCTATTGGCGGCTGGCCTGGCAGTGCTGGTTGACGCCGCGGTCGCCAGAGGTTGGTGGTGGATGGCTCCTGTTGTGGCGCCGGCGGCGTCGGCGGCGCTGCTCATCTATGCCAGGCTTCTAGGCCGGCTGGCGGCGCGGATGGGGCGCTTACCGACAAGCAAACGGAAAACGGCGAAGAAAAAGAGGAAGAAAGTCGCCGGCGTGGAAGTGCAAGACCCTTGGGCCGTGCCTGAGGAAAGCGAGCCGCCGGAGCCGTCGTCGTCGGGCCCGCCGCGGCGCAGGCCAAAAGGCTACGGCCTGGCGGCGGAGACGGCCGCGCCGCCCCCGCCGCAAGCGCCGCCGTCCGAGGCGGACCGCGAAATTCGCGACCGCCCCAAGCGCGTCGCGCCGCCGATTTCGCTCCTTGGCGGCGTATTCACATTTCCGTGGTACAGACACACGCGTAAGGCGTGGCTGCTGCTTTCGGCGGGTTTCTTGGCCGCCATCGTGTGCGCGGCGTCGTTGGCCTTCCTCTATGTGCGGCTTTTCAAAGATTACTAATAGCTTTGGTTCAGCAGGGGACGCCAATGAAACAAATTGCTATCCAAATCGCAATTGCGTTGCTATCTCCTCAAGGCCGGTTAGGATGAGCGTAAAGGCATGAGGACACATCCATGTCGCAACCACGCTACCGTCACTTGAAAAACGAGGTCGATCAGGGCATACTGATTTTGACCCTCAGCCCCTCCCGATTGGAGGGGGATGCAATGGCCGAGAGCCTCGTCGAGGAAATGGGGGCGGCTGTGGCCCAGGCGGCCGCCGATAAGGTCGTCGTCAACCTGGAGCATGTGGAGTATCTCACGAGCGCCAACTTTCGGCCATTTTTGGCCGTGCGGAGGCAGCTGCAATCGTGCGGTGGCCAGCTGGTGCTATGCGGCCTGAAACCGGCGGTAGCGGAGATTTTCCACGTGACCCGGCTCGTCGGCGTCGGCGCCTCGTCGTCGCTGTTCCAGGTTCAGCCGGATGTGGCGGCGGCCGTCGCCCTGCTGACGGCCAAGCCGGCTTCCGGCGGTTCGAAGGGATGATGGATCGCTGCCCCCCGGGCTAGGCCGCTGGCGCCGGCTCGATGGTGCAGCCGACGGGCCCAAGCGATCGGCCGTCGGCTTCGCGCACCTCGTGGAAAGTCTGGATCTGCTCTGCTTTGAGTTCGGCCACTTCCTTCGGCCCCGTCCAGACGACGGCCCGGCCGGAGGTGTGGGCTTCCCACATGTATTCCGCGGCCCGCTCGACGTTGCAGCCCAGCCCCTTGCACAGCACGTCCACCACGAATTGCATGGAGTGATGGTCGTCATTCAGCAAAATGACATGGTACGGCGGCACGCGGCGCGTGTCAGCGTCCTCGCGCTCCCGCGGCTTGGTTGCGATTCCGGGCCCTGATAGGTACGGTGTACGGCTCATGGGCAGGCTCCGTGCGACGACTGTCAGCGTCCCCGGAACTATTTTACCATGCGTCGACCGCTACGGTAGACCGTTCCGGAGCAAGCGGCCAACCGTGAAAAACGCGCCGCGGCCGCGCCTTTTCATGGGACGGCGTCGTTCCAGTCGTTATAATTCGCGGAGCAGACTCGCAGCACCGGGCGGGGAGCCCGCGCAAGATGAACGGCAATGGTTCGATCTTTCTGGACTTCCAGCTGCCCACCGCCGCCACCTGGTTTTATTTCTCCGGGCTGCTGGCCGTGGCCCTGTTCGTAAAATTCTCGCGGCTCCTCAGCGTCCGCAACTTGGACGTGCTGAGCCTCTTCCTTTTCGCACCCGGCTTTCTTCTCCTTCTGGAATCACACGGCGCCAATCGTTGGGGCTACGCCTGGCTGCTGATCGCGTCGGGTTATTTTTTCCTCCGCTGTTTGGGCGACCTGGCCCTGGTCCGCCGACCGGCTCTGGCTCCCAACATGAACTTATCCGGCATGGCCTGCCTGGCCGCGGCTCTGTCGGCCAGCCTGGTCGCCGTGGCCGTGCAGCAGCCG
Organism: Gemmataceae bacterium; assembly: GCA_035546275.1. GTDB lineage: Bacteria > Planctomycetota > Planctomycetia > Gemmatales > Gemmataceae > UBA4732. The sequence continues at coordinate 2,729 of DATKHW010000549.1, read as the reverse complement.
CGCGCTCCGCCCGACGCCGGGCAAGCCGCCGCGTCGCCCATCGACGAAATGCTCGTCAAAACGCTGCCGCAGACGCCCGGCGAGGTCGCCGGCTTTACCATCCCCATCGGCACCGCCCGCGCCCTGGCCCTGCTCTGCCATTTGTCGGTGGCCGTCGGGCTGGCGCTGATCGGCTGGAAGCACTTCGGCGACGTCCACGCCGGCATGGCCATGGCCACGTTTTACCTCCTTTTGCCCTATACGTACATGCTGACGCCGAATTCGGCGCTGGGGTTGGGCCGTTGGGACATGGTCTGGCCGATGGCGTGGATGGTTTGGGCGGTCTTCTGCTATCGCCGGCCCGTGTTGGCCGGCGCGTTTCTCGGCGTGGCGGCCGGCGGCGTCTTGCTGCCCCTGCTGACGCTGCCGGTGTGGCTGAGCTTCTACCGAAAGCGCGGCGCTGGCCGATTTTTCCTGTGTTTTGTGCTGTTAGGCGGTCTGACGCTGGCGCTGGCGGCCGGTGTATTGTGGATTGGCTCGCTGACGCAGACGTGGAACTCCGCCGACGCCTTGCAGCGCTGGCAGGCATGGCTGCCTCCGCCTGACGACGCCCACGGCGTTTGGCAGGGCGTGTACTGGGTCTATCGCCTGCCCGTGTTCATCGCCTACGCCGCCTTCGTGATTGGGACGCTGTTCTGGCCGATGCCGAAGAACCTGGCCAACGTCGTGGCGTTGTCCGCGGCTGTGCTGATCGGCATCCAGTTCTGGTGCGCCGACAACGGCGGCGTCTACGTGTTGTGGTATTTGCCGTTTCTGCTGCTGCTGGTGTTCCGGCCGAACTTGACGGCCGCGCAACCGCCGCCGCCGCGCGAAGACTGGATAAAGCGAATCAGCTGGCGCTTGATGCGGTTGTTTGTGCGGCTATTTCGCCGCCGCAAAGCGGCGCGATCGGCGAGCGGCGCGGCGTAAGCCGGGAAAAAGTGCGGCGCGGCGTACGCCCGCGGGTGAACCATCCACCGGCGGGCTTACGCCGCACCGCTCATTCGGAGCGTTCACCCTCTTGCTTTGACGAATCGCCCGACCAATTCCAGCCGATGCCCCGTTATTACGAACCCCTCTCGCCGCAACGACTCCGCCAGCTCCGGCGCAATCTTCTCGATCAAGTGCGGATCATACGGCAACGGCAGATCGCGCACCTCGCCAGTCCGCTCACAGCGGAGGTGATAGTGAGCGTCGCTCCGTGCGTCATAGCGGGCGGCCCCGGATTCATGCGCGATGCGGGCGGCCAAACCGGCGCAGACCAACGCCTCCAGCGCCTTGTAAACTGTGGCCAAGCTAATGTGCGGCATTCGGCGCCGCACTGCCGCGAAAACTTGTTCCGCCGTCGGATGGCAATCAGCGGCTTGCAAGCACGAGAACACGGTCGCCCGCTGCCGCGTGCAGCGCCAGCCGGCCTGTTCCAGCGCGCGCCGCAACTCCGACTCGCAAAGCGTGCAGGGATTGGAATTCGCCATGTTCATACATCTATAAAACTAGAATCCATCGAGGGAAGCGTCAAGGACGCCAAGCCGGCGCCGCGATTTGTCACAGCGGCCGTGGTCGTGCAGTTATTCCGCGCTGGGACGCACGACCTTTCCGCGGTCCTGGGGTTTCCTTCCTGAGGGACCATTCCCCTTCCTCGTCCCAAGGAGCCGACCGATGCCTCTCCCCGGATCGCGTTCGAGCCGTCGCCGTTTCCTCGGCGCCCTTGGATTGGGCGCCGCCTATTTCACCACGCCCGGCCTGTTCGCCGAGGAGCTGAACCGCATCAAGACGCCGGCCCAGACGGAAGGACCCTACTATCCCGACAAACTGCCGCTGGACACCGACAACGATCTCCTCATGGTCAACGACTCCATCACCCCGGCCGTCGGCGACGTGACGCACCTGAGCGGCAAGATCCTCGACGCCAAGGGGGACCCGATTCGCAACGCCCTCGTCGAAATCTGGCAGGTGGACGCCAAGGGCATCTACATCCACAGCCAGTGCCCCAACCGCGACAAGCACGACGAGAATTTCCAGGGTTTCGGCCGCTTCCTGACCTCGTCCAGCGGCGAATACTATTTCCGCACGGTCAAGCCCGTGGCCTATCCCGGGCGGACGCCGCACATCCATTTCAAGGTCAAGCGGAATGGCAAGGAACTGCTGACCACCCAGTGCTACATCAAGGGCGAACCGCGGAACGACAAGGACGGCGTCTTCCGAGCAATCGACCCCAAAGCCCGCGACGCCGTGCTGGTGGACTTCACGCCGATGAAGGACTCGCGCATCGGCGAGCTGGCGGCGCTGTTCGACATGGTACTCGGATTCACGCCGGAAGGTTGAGCTAGGCGAAATAGGTTTCCAACGGAGGACGCCTTCATGACCGGCAAAGCGACTGTTCTGGGATCGTTGATTTTCGCTGGACTCACGGCCGGGGCATGGGCCGACGACTGGCCGCAATTCCGGGGGCCGAACGGCGCCGCCGTCAGCGCGGAGAAGCAGTTGCCCGACCAGTGGGGCGGCGACGCCAACATCGCTTGGAAAATGGACGCGCCGGGTTACGGCTGGTCGTGTCCCGTCGTGTGGGGCGACAAGGTGTTCATCACTACGGCGGTCAGCGACCGGCAGCGCAAACCGGCCAGCGGCTTTGGCGGCATGGCCGGCGGCCCTGGCGGCGGATTCGGACCGGGCGGCGGTTTCGGCCCCGGCGGCCGCGGCGGTCCCGGCGG
>DATKHW010000548.1:0-8974 GCA_035546275.1 Gemmataceae bacterium | reverse complement strand
GCCGCTCGCCAGGCCCGCAGGCAACAGGTACAATGCCTGTATGGAACTTCCGACGCTGAATCCGCCGCCGGCCGTTCATCGCGGTCTGCTGGAATTGTCGCGCGATGAGCTGCTCGCCTGGCTTCAGGCGCACGGCCAGCCGCCGTTGCGCGCCCGCCAGCTTCGCCGCTGGATCGTCGTCGGCCGGGCCGCGTCCTTCGACCAGATGACCGACCTGCCGCGCGGCCTCCGCGAACAGCTGGCCGATGAATTCAGCCCTCTCGGCGCGACGGTGGACCGCCGCCTGTCGTCCAGCGACGGCACGCAGAAATTGCTGTTACGACTCCACGACGGCAACGTGGTCGAGTGCGTCCTATTGCCGGAGCGGGACCGTCGCACCGTCTGCATCAGCACCCAGGTCGGCTGCGGCATGGGTTGCGTCTTCTGCGCCAGCGGCATCGGCGGCGTCCTCCGCAACCTGTCGGCCGCAGAGATTCTCGAACAGCTGCTGCACGCTCGCAATCTGCTGCCGGAGCGTGAACGGCTCACCAACATCGTCGTCATGGGCATGGGCGAGCCGATGGCCAACCTCGACGCCTTGCTCGAAGCCCTAGCGACGGCAACGGCGGCCGACGGCCTGGGCGTCGGGGCCCGGCATGTCACCATCTCGACCGTCGGCGTCCCGGTGAAGATTCGCCGCCTCGCCGACCTCGGCAAGCAGTATCATCTGGCGGTGTCGCTCCACGCGCCCAACGACGAGCTGCGCAATCGGATCGTGCCGACTAATGAGAAAGTCGGACTCGCTGCGATCCTGGACGCGGCCGACTATTTGTTCGAGCGCACGGGGCGGCAGGTGACGTATGAATATGTGCTGCTGCGTGACTGGAACGATCGGCCCGCCCACGCCGCCGAGCTGGGCGGGCTGCTCCGCGGCCGGCAGGCCCATGTCAATCTGATCCCGTTCAACGACGTGGCGGGTCTGCCGTATCGCCGACCAACGCAGGAGGCGATCAGCGATTTCACGGCGATCCTGAAGCAGCACGGCGTCAGCGTCAAGGTGCGCAAACGCAAGGGGGCGGACATCGAGGCGGCTTGCGGCCAGCTGCGGCGGTCGGCCCTGAATGAAGCCCCCTCGCCCCCAACCCCTCTCCCTCAAGAGGAGAGGGCAGAGGCGGGCGCACCGGAACCCGTTCCCGCCGCCGGGGTTTAATGCGCGACGGCGGACCCGGCCAGACTCGGCCGACGTGAGGCTCCCGTGGCATCGACCGGCGAGACCAGCGCGCAACTGGCCCTCCGCGACCCGGACGTCCGCCTGATGCTGCGAGTGCGCGCCGACGAAGTGGGCGCCTTCGAGGAGCTGGTCGAGCAGTTTCAGCACCGCCTCATCGCCGTCATGCACCACCTGGTCGGCGACGCGACCGAGGCCGAGGACCTCGCCCAGGAGGTGTTCCTCCGCGTCTACCGGGCGCGCCACAAATACCGGCCGCGCTCCAAGTTCTCGACCTGGCTGTTCACCATCGCCAACAACCTGGCGCTGAACAGCCTGCGCAGCCGCCAGCGCAAGCCGACGACGCCCTTAGCGGTGCATGATTCGGGGCCGCTCGGACCCAGGCCGCAGGAGCAATTGGTCCGCGACCATCACAGCGGCCCAACGCAAAAGGTGCAGCGGGAAGAATTGGCCGCCGTCATCCAGGAAGCGCTGGCCGGTCTGAATGAACGGCAACGCGCGGCGGTCGTTCTCAACAAGTTCGAGGACATGAATTATGCGGAAATCGCCGCGGTGATGGGACTCACCACCAAGGCGGTGAAGTCGCTGCTGAGCCGGGCGCGAATGAACTTGCGCGCGGCCCTGTCCGGGTATGTGTACATGAACGGCCAACCCGTGCCCGAGGCCGAAGACGAGACGGACGAGTGAATTAGCACACAAGATGAGCTTCCCATGCCGGACCAGCCCCGCTTAACTCCCCAGGAGCAGGCCGACCTCGTCGCTTTCCTCGACGGCGAGCTGACCGGCGATGCGCGCCGGGCGGTCGAGACGAAGATCAGCCTCGACCCCGCCGTTCGCGCCGAGGCCGCCACGCTCAAGAAGACGTGGGACCTGCTCGATTTCCTGCCGAAGCCGGCGCCGTCGCCGAGCTTCACCAACCGGACGATGGAGAAGCTGGCCCCCATCCGCGCCAGGGCCGCGCTGCGAAGCCCCCGGCCGTTCCTGGTCGGCGCCGGTTGGGCGGCGGCGCTGCTGGCGGCGGTCGCGGCCGGTTACGCCGGCGTCGGCCTGCTGGCCCGCCCTCCGGCCAACCCGGACCAGGACCTGACCCGCGACCTGCGCGTCATCGAAAACAAGCGCTACTACGATCGTGTGGACGATCTGGATTATCTGAAACAGCTGAATCAGGCCGACCTGTTCGGCGACGACGCGGGATCGTGACGGGGACGCTCTGGCCATGCGACGATTCCTTCCCTTGCTCCTGATCGCCGTGCTCGGCGCAGCCGTGCCCGTGCTGGCCGTTTCGGAACCGGCGTCGGACGAGTTGGAGCACAACCGCCGCCTGCTGGAGCGCTACCGCGCCGACCCGGACCACTACGCCCGGCTGCTCCGCGACCTGCGCGTCTTCCAGGCCCTTCCCCTGGACCAGCAAGAGCGGATGCGCCAGTTCGACCGCGATCTGCACGACCAGGACCCGGCGCTGCAGAATCAGCTTTGGGAGGTGCTGGAGCGGTACACCGACTGGGTGAACCGGCTGCCCGAGGTCGATCAGCGGCGCATCGAACAAGCCGCCGACCGGAACGAGCGCTTGGCCGTCGTGAAGCAGCTGCGTCAGCGCGACTGGATCGAGCGATTGCCCAAGAGAGACCGCGACGAACTGCTGGCGCTGCCGCCGGGGCAGCAACCGGCCCGATTGGCCGAGTTGCGACAAAAGGAACGGCAGCGGCGCCAGGAATGGGCGGACTGGGCGGCCACGGAGAAAGGGCGGCCAGCTGCGCTGCCGGCGGCGCCCAGAAATGTCTTGAGCGATTTCGCCAGGAACGAGCTGACGCCGGAGGACCGGGCCCGATTGCACCTCCGCACGGCCGACAAGGCTGAGAAATTCGAAATCCTCAAGCAAGAGTATTTCAAGCGCCATCCGGAAGCGTTGCAGAAATACCGCCGCAACTGATCGGCGGGCGGAGGAGACGAGCGGGTGCAGAGCGATCCACCGCAACCGGCTTCGCCGCCCGCAGCTCCTCGCCTCAGTCGCGCGGCCGTAGTCAGCTTCTTTCTCGGCCTTCTATCCCCCTTATTACTGCTGCTCACGGGCGTTCCGGCCATCGTGATCGGCCTTTCGGCATTGCGCGGCGTCAACGTCGCAGACGGCCGGCTGCGCGGCCGACGCCTGGCCGCAGCTGGGATCGCCTTGGGCGGCCTCGGTTGCGTCCTCACAGTAATCGGCCTGGCGGTGCTCGTCTACGTCACGGTTCACACCCGAGGCCAGCGGCTGGAGTGTGAAAACAATCTCCGCCGCATCGGCGCCGCGGTCAACAACTACCAGACGAACAACAACGCCTTTCCCCCCGCCGCGCTGCCCAACGCCGCCCTGCCGCCGGACAAGCGCCTGAGCTGGCTGGCTGCCCTGCCGCCGTACCTGGAATCGACGACGCGGGACGCCCAGCGGATGAAGTCCCTGTACGACCAGCTTGATGTGAATGCGGCGTGGGACGCCGGACCAAACGCGACCGTCGCCCACACCGCCGCTCCTCTCTGCATCTGCCCCGCCCACGCCGCTGGGGCCCCGAACCCGGCGCCCGGACATACCGATTACGTCGGCATGGCCGGCGTCGGCCCGAACGCGGCCGCCCTGCCGCTGACCGATCCGAACGCCGGAATCTTCGGCTACAACCGTACGGTCCGCCATACGCTCCAGCTTGACGACGTCACGGCCGGCGTCAGCGAAGTGCTGATGGCGACAGAGACGGAGCGCGACAACGGTCCGTGGACAGCCGGCGGACCGCCGACCGTGCGCGGCCTGGACCGCGCGGACGCCCCGTACACCGGCCCCGGCCGTCCGTTCGGCGGGATGCATCCGGGCGGTCAGAACGGTCTGTTCGCCGACGGTTCCGCGCGGTTTCTGAACGACGACATCTCCCCGGCCGTGTTCGAGACGATGACGCGCCTGGCGCAGCCGCCGCCCACAGGACCGGCCCAGCCGGCACCGTGAGCCGGTTAGGCTTTACCGGAAGGATCCGCGGCGAGCTGTAGGGTGGGTCGAGCGGAAGCGACACCCACCAGACCGATTCTATCCCTCTTGGTGGGTCTCTCTGGCGCTCGACCCACCCTACGACCACAGACCCAGTCATTCGACTATTCAAGGCGGACCTTGCCGCAGGTTCCCGGCGCCGCATACACCAGTCCGGGTGCGTCGCTCGCCTCGCCTCTCCCGGACGGACTCATCATGACCCCGCCGCCGCTCTTCCGCTTCGTCCTCCTGCTCCTCGTCGTCCTGGTCCCCGTGCTGCTCTCGATGGCGCCCGACCGCGCCGAGTCGCAGCAGACCGTCTTCACCGACCGCGACGCCCAGGCCAAGGATCTGCTGGCCAAGATGACGCTGGACGAGAAGATCGGCCAGATGATTCAACCCGATCAGGGATCGCTGAAAGATCCCGCCGACATCGAGAAGTATTTCCTCGGCTCCTTGCTCAGCGGCGGCGGGTCCGGTCCGAAAAACAAGGAGGACTATACGCTCAAAGGCTGGACCGACATGGTGGATGGCTACCAGAAGCACGCGCTCAAAACGCGCCTCGGCATTCCGCTGCTCTACGGCGTGGATGCGGTGCACGGCCATCACAACGTGCCGGGCGCCGTCGTCTTCCCGCACCAGATCGGCCTGGGCTGCACGCGCGACGCCGCCCTGGTGGAAAAGATCGAGCGCGTCACGGCGGAAGAAGTCCGGGCCACCGGCATCAACTGGGTCTTCGCCCCGTGCGTGACCGTGCCGCAAGACGAGCGCTGGGGGCGCACGTATGAGGGTTTCTCGGAGGACCCGCAGCTGGTCCAGGAGCTGGGCGAGGCGGCGGTCCGCGGCTTCCAGGGCGCCAAGCTGTCCGACCCGCTTTCGGTGCTGGCCTGCGCCAAGCACTTCGCCGGCGACGGCGGGACGACCTTCGGCTCCATCCAGCGCGACGGCAAGCCCGGCCTCGACCAGGGCGACGCGCGCGTCGATGAAGCTACGCTTCGCAAGATCCATCTGCCGGGCTACGTCTCGACTGTTGGGGCCGGGGTCGGCACGATCATGCCGTCCTACAGCAGCTGGAACGGCGTCAAATGCTCCGCCGACAAGCATCTCTTGACCGAGATTCTCAAGAAAGAGATGGGATTTGAGGGTTTTCTGATCTCGGATTACAACGCCCTCGACCAGCTGGCGCCGGATTACAAGAAAGCGATTGAAATCGGCGTCAACTCCGGCATCGACATGGCGATGGTGACGGATCGCTATCCTGAATTCTTCAAGGACCTCAAGCAGCTGGTCGAGGAAGGCAAGGTGCCGATGAGCCGCATCGACGACGCCGTGACGCGCATCCTCCGCGTCAAATTCGCGCTGGGCCTCTTGGACAAGGATCGTTCGCCGTTGGCCGATCGCAGTTTGCACCAAGCGTTCGGCTCGGCGGAGCATCGGCAGGTGGCCCGGCAAGCGGTCCGCGAGTCGCTGGTGCTGCTGAAAAACGAGAAAAAGACTCTGCCGCTGGCGAAATCGGGGGCTCACATTCACGTCGCCGGCCGCGGCGCCGACAGCCTGGGGATGCAGTGCGGCGGCTGGACCATCGACTGGCAGGGCAAGATGGACAACGCCGTGCCCGGCGGCACGTCGATCCTCGCCGCCATCAAGAACACAGCGTCGAAAGACGTGAAGGTGACGTATTCCAAGGACGGCAAAGAAGCGGAAGGGGCCGACGTGGCCGTGGTCGTCATCGGAGAGGCGCCGTACGCCGAGTTCATGGGCGATCGGTCGGACCTGGCGATCGCCGCGGAAGACGCGGCGGCGGTTCGCAATCTGAAGAAGGCGGGCGTGCCAGTGGTGGTCGTGCTGCTGTCGGGCCGGCCGCTGATCCTGGGGGACGTGCTGGATCAGGCCGATGCGCTGATCGCGGCGTGGCTGCCGGGTTCCGAGGGGCAGGGCGTGGCCGATGTGCTGTTCGGCGATTCCAAGCCGACCGGCAAGTTGTCGCGCACCTGGCCGCGGTCGATGGCGCAGGTCCCGCTTACCATCAACGGCGACCCGGCCAAGTACGATCCGCTGTTCAAGTACGGCTTCGGCCTCAAATACGGCGAGTGAGGCGCCGTCGCGCTGGGCCGGACAACGAAAAAGGGCCGGCGCCAACGGCCGGCCCTTGACGGGCGCTTTCCGATTTATTTCGCAGGCTTCACGCGGCTCGCAGCACCGGACGCCGCATCTCGACCGTCTTCGGCTGCGGGGTCGTCTTGGCGACCGCCGCCACAGGCGCCTCCACCGTCTTCGGCTGATGCAGGACCGCGCCGCCCCAGTACAGAACCCAGCCCTTCGCCGTCTGAACGTATTCGTACACGGTTGTGTCTCCCGGTTGCAGTCCGCTCGGCGCCACCGCGGCCCCTTGCGTCCTTTCGCCCTCTCTTACGACGCCGGCGGAGCAATGTGACGCAGATTCTCAAGAAAAAGGGAAAGCGGGCGGATTTGCGTTCAAGCAAGTTCACGCCATGCCCGCGTGATCGCTGGATTGGACCGACCGCATGGAGACGCCTATATTGGGCACTGTCCGGCTATAAACCGTTCGCGTCGTCCAAGCTGATGAGATAGGAAGCAACCGCGCATGCACATCCACGGCATCATCCCGCCCGTCGCCACGCCGATGCGGCCCAATGAGGACCTCGACCTGCCGCGCCTGCGCTGGTTCCTCGACCATCTCATCGGCCACGGCGTCCACGGCGTCTTCGTCCTCGGCACCAACAGCGAGTTCTACGCGCTCGACGAGCGCGAAAAGCAGGAAGTGATCGCAACGGCGGTCGCCCACGTCAACAAGCGCGTGCCCGTCTATGCCGGGACCGGCGCCGAATCGACGCGGGAGGCGGTTCGCCTGACGCGCATGGCCGAGCGCGAAGGGGCCGACGGCGTCTCCGTCATCACGCCCTATTTCATCAGCCCTAACCAGCAGGAGATTTACGACCATTACCGGCGCATCGCCGAAAACACGTCGCTGCCGGTCGTGCTTTACAACAACCCCTCGACGTGCGGCGGTCTAAAGATCGACGTGGACACGGTCGCTCGTTTGGCCGAGATTCCGAACATCCTGGCGGTCAAGGATTCCAGCGGCGATTTGCAAAACACCAACGAGCTGATTCGCGCTGTACCGGATCGCTTTTCGGTGCTGATGGGCCGCGACACGCTGATCTTCCCGGCCCTGATGTTCGGAGCGAGGGGCGCGGTCCCGGCCACGTGCAACATCGCGCCGGCCCTGCTGGTAGAGATTTACAACGCTTTCGAGCGCGGCGACCTGGAAGCGTCGAAGGCGGCGCAGCTCCGGCTCAATCCGTTGCGGCTGGCGCTGTCGCTGGGCACGCCGCCGGGAGCGGTCAAAGCGGCGCTGGACCTGCTCGGTCTGCCGATCGGGCCATGCCGCGCGCCGGTGGCGGGATTGGCGCCGGACAAGGCGCCGAAGATGCGCGCCGCCCTGCAAGCGGCGGGGTTGCTTGCGAAGTGAGTGATTCGCAGCAGCGGGGCAGGTTCTTGAACCTGCCCCGCTGTACAGACTATTTCGATCCGGCTTTGAAACCATCCTTTTCCAGCTCCAGCGTCACCGTCAAGCCGCCGGCCGTGATCTCCTGCTTCGCCATGCCGATTTCCTTGACATAATAGGTCTTGAAAGAGTATTTCGACCCGTTGGCGTCCAGGTCCTGGCAGGATACGGCGGCGACCGGCGCCTGCGGATCGCCCACGCCGAGCTTGGCCTTTTCGTCCGCCGAAGCCGTGCCCTCGACGAACGTGCCGGCCAGCGACTGCGCGGCGCCGCCGGCCTGCGGCTCCACCTTGGAATTGACCGGCCAGACGTCGCTTTTTGGCGCGCCCTTGTCCAGTTCCAGGATTTTCACCGGCGGATTGATCGGTTTGTCGTCCGACGCAACCCGCACGATCCAGTCGTCCTGCACGGTCACGTCCTCGGAGCCAATCACCTTGCCGTCCTGGCTCGTTTCCATGTGGGCGCACAGGAGCCGCTGCGGACCCGCCCTGCGGTGGTCCTTTACGGTGACCGTGAACTTCGATTCGCCGGACTTGTAGTTCCAGGTTGTGCCGACTTGCATGGGGTAGTACGGGGAATACGTAAACGCCTCCTCGGCCGGAGGGGGCGCCGAAAAAGCCAGCGCCAGAACCAGGGACGCGCCGAACAGCGGTTGCATGATCGTCTCCCAAACATCGCTTTGCGGAAATCAGCCGCTATGCTACGACCGCCGCCCCCGGAACGCCAGAGGAACCGGCATTGACCGGGCCGCATCGCTCCTCTATCATCACCTAATCGTTCATTGGGCAAGGGGTTGAGAGGAATCCGGAGCGCCTGGCCGGACGACGGAGCATTCGCATGGCGGTCCCGCATCACAAGGAAGAGGAATCCCTCCTTACCCGCTCGTATCATCGCTTTCTCCAGGCGTTCAAGAAGCCGCCGTCGCGCACCACTTGGCTGGTGCTGGTCGTCCTGGTTCTGATCGCGGTCCTGGTCGGGGCGTGGTTCTGGTTCACGGCCAGCGCCAGCGCCACCAGCTCGGACCTGTGGCTGAAGAAAATGGAGACGCCGCCGACGCCGGCCGACCTGGAAAAGTTCGGCAACAGTCAAAAGGACTCCGTCCAGGGGCATTTCGCCCTGGCGGAGGCCGCCCGTCTGCTGATGCGCTCGACCGACCAGCTGGCCTCCAGCGATCCCAGTCAAACCAAGCAGGCGCAGGACAACGTCAAGGAGGCCGCCGCCCTCTACGAAAAGCTGGCGCCCGAATGCGGCG
>DATKHW010000547.1:0-6981 GCA_035546275.1 Gemmataceae bacterium | reverse complement strand
GGATCGGGCGGCGCCGGTCGGAGGTCGGCGACATCGCCCTGCAGGTGCGGCGTCGCCGGTTCAATCAACCGCACCAGATCGATCGCCCTTCGAGCCGCCACTACCGCCAGCCATTTGCAAAACGGACATCGCTCCTCCCATTTGCCGAGATTCGTGAACACGCGCAGGAACACCGCCTGGCAGGCGTCGTCCCACTCCTCGCGCCGGCCTGGCCCCAAAACTCGCTGCACGATGCTGCGCACCAAACCGGCGAACTTGCGAGCCAGCGCATCGCCGGCCTCGCGGTCCCCGGCGAGATGCAGCCGCACCCGGCCGGCGCAGTCGTCGGGAGGACAGTCACACTGAAACATCATCCGCACCCGTGCGGAGGGGAGAAACGAGACGCCGCAGCAGCACCAGCGTGATATCGTCCTTCTGGGGCCCTTGACGCAGCGCTTCCTGCAGCAGCCGTTGCACATCTTCCAGCAGACTGGCGGACGCGCCGCCTAACCGAGATGCATCAGCGTTCTCGTCCAGGTGGTCGAAGGCGCCGTCGCTGCCGAGCAGCAGTTCGTCGCCCTCGGCCATCGACAATGTCTTCTGATCGGCCGCCGACGGCGGGAACAGCCCCAGCCACGCCCCGCGCAGCTTCATCAGGTCGGGCGAGGCGCCCCGCCGCCGCAGCAGGAGCCGTGAACCGCCGGCCGGCGCCACCACCGCTTCGCCCTTGGGGTCCAGCCGCACCAGCGTGCATTCGGTGTAGACGCCGTCGGGCAAGCAGCTTTCCAGCATGGTGTGCATCGCCCGCAGAAGGTCGGCCGGCCGGGCGTTCGGCGCCGCCGCCCGCCAGCATGCTTCCCAGACGTGCGGCAAGGCCGACGCCAGCAGATACGCGTAATAGCCATGGCCGGTCACGTCGGCGACGATCACCCACAAGGCGCCGTCGTCGGCCTTGCGGCCGCCGTACCAGTCCCCGCCGTACCAGAAACCTCCCACGCGCTCATAGGGGAGGAAAAAAGTCTCGTTTTGATACGTGTTACAGGCGGGCAGCGGCGTGGGGCCGGTCGGAGAACCGGATCGGCCGCCGAACGGCGACAGGGCCAACCGGGCGATATGGACGACGATCGCGTTGCGGAAGGAATCCCAGGAGAGCCGATCGAACTCGCGCGGCGGCCGCGTGCGCAGCCACGTCTCGGCCAGGTGCAGAGCGTGCAGCGTCAGCCGCTCGCGGTCCAGGTCGAGGTTCAGGCGGACGATCACCTCGCCCATCAACCGGCCAAGCGGCGCCCGCAGCGCCTCCCAGAGCCGTTGCCGCGCCCCGTCGGTTTGCCGCTGCAAGGCCTCCACCAGGTCCCTCGGCGTGCGCCAACGCGGCTTCATGAGCGTTCGCATTCCTCTTCGTCCCGCGCGCAAGCCCGGCCCCGCAGAGCGTTCTAGGATACAATGACAATCCTCGCGTTCCGATGCGGGGCCGCGACGAGGATGCCAATCATCTTACCAGCGGCGACGGGAGACGACATGTTCCGGTCCACCATCGGCAAGGCGTCGGCGGCGTTCCTGGTCCTCCTGGCGGCGGTCGGAACGGCGCGCGCGGGCGGGGCCTTTCAGAACGGGTTGCCGGAGGGAGCGGTTCGCAAAATCAAGGAGCTGCTCCGCAACGACTCCCGCATCAAATGCGTCGCCTTCACGTCCACCGGCGGTTGGGCGATCCTGTTCGACGACAACGGCTTCATGGCCCGCGACATTCCGGAAGACGCCTTCGCCAAGCTGAAGGAAATGGCGGCCAACGGCGTCGTGCTGCGCTGGATCGCCTTCACGCCGAACGACGGCTTCGTCATCCTCGGCGAAAAGGGCGCCTTTTTCGCCAAGGACATCCCGCCGCCGGCCCTGCGCCGGCTTAAGGCCGCCAGCGACAACGGCGACGACCTCAAGAGTATGACGTTCGCCGGCAAAAATGGTTGGGTGCTGATTGCGGAAGGCGGCTTCGCGGCGGATGGAATTCCCAACGACGCGTTCAGGCAGCTGCAGAAGCTGAACGGCGCCGGCGAGCACCTCAAGAGCGTTGCCTTCACGCCGAACGGCGGCTGGATCGTCCTGGTCAACCGCGACGGCGCCTGGGACGCCAACATCCCGGAAGCGGTCTTCGCCAAGATCGACGAGCTGCAAAAGGTCGGCGGCTTTCGGCTCAACTGCGTCGCCTTCCCGCCCAATGGCGAAAACGCATGGGTGCTGATCGTGGATTAAGCGGAGGCAAGCTGGGTCGCCGCCTTCACCAGCAGCGTCGCATAGCAGCCGCGCGGCAGCTCAAACGCCAAGGTCCATTTCCGTCGTTTCGGGTGCAGTTCATCCGCGGCCGATTCCTCGCGCAGGTTCGCGGGGATGCACAGGGCCGCCCGTTCGCCTTTGGAAAAGAACATCTCCCGCACGCCGCGGATTTGCATGTCTTGCAAATTCAATCCTTCCTCCGCCAGCACCGCTTGCACCACATCGGCTTGTGGGTCGCTCGGTTCCAGCTTCAGCCGCGACGACGGCAGCGGCAATTGCAGCGCCGACAGCTCGGCCCGTTGCTCCGCGTCCAGGCCAATCGGGAACGGGACCGCACCTAAGCGCAGGGCCACGGGTTGCAGCTGTTCCGGCCTCAGCCGCTGCGTCAGCCAACGCGCCAGCATTCGGTTCCAGAGGTGGCTCTGGTACGCCGACAGGTACAGGCCGCGCAGCTCCGGCCGCAGACGAACGACCGCGCCGCGGAAGTCGCCGGGATGGACGCGCAAGTAATCGACCAGGCTGCGGGCGTGGCCTCGCGGCAGCAGATCCTTTAGAGCCGGCCAATCGCCCCAGCGTTGGCGCAGCAGCGTTTTCTCCTTCTTTTGCGGTCCGCGATCAAACTCATAGGGGGCGGTCAGCGCCAGCCGCAAGGCGTCCTCAAATCGGCCTTGGACCAGAAGGCGGGCAATGAATTCCTGTCCGGTTGCGGCCTGGTCTCCAGACCAGGCCGCAACAGAGCCGAAGCGCTGGTCGTCGAAATAGTTCGGCACGCCGTCCACGGCGATCCGTTCTAGAACGGGCCGCCCCCGTTCCACATCCTCAGCGCTAAGATCGCGCAGCGTCAGCTGGAAGCGGTTGCAGCGGATGTCCTGCGACGTGTACGGAGCGTGGGTCCAGCCGAGATGCGTCACCGTCACGTCGTGATGCCGCAGGTCGCGCCGCGGGCCGTGAAAGATGGTGAGATACTGAATCGTCCAGGCGTGTCGGTCCTTCAGACCACCGTAAGAGATGCGCCGCGGCTCGATGCGCCAGCGACGGCGCACCGCCGCCAAGGCGTCGGGCGTGGACCAGCCGCGCTTCTCCAGGCGGTACAGCGCGAACGGCCCCTCGTCGGTGGGCGCCACGGCGGTCGCCTCCTCGACGATGAAGTCGTCGGGCCGCTGTTTCAGCTTCATTAGAGGGAAACTAAGTAGAAAATATGGGAAAAAGTGAGACCGAGAGAAGTGGATCCAAAACCGTCGCCCAGTCAGCTTTGAACCCCGCCAATCTCTCGGTCTCGTCAGTGCGGAGCGTTGGGCTTTCTCGCTCCACTGCTGTTATAACAGACGCCAGTGTGGCGGCAAGAGAAATATCAAAAAAAGTTCCTGAAATAATTGGCTGAAATAATTCGCACAGATGGTCGCCACGAACTTGCTTCCGCAGGAACGGCAAGAGAAAGAAGCCGTCGCCCGAGCCAGTGTCATAGCTTCGGCCGTCGTGGTCGATTGCGTTTCCGCCGGCTCGACGGTTGTTTGCGCACCCAGCGGATGTACTTGGCCAACTCCGGCGCCTGGTGCAGCTGCTCGATGGTCGGGTAGAGCGCCGCCTGCGTTTCGTTGGTGTAGGTCGCGTGGACCATGCTGCGACACTGGCGGCAGAGCATTTCGACGTGGTCCTGCGTGCGGCCTTTGTCGCGCGGCAAACAGTGGTGCTTGGTCAGCTCGCCGCATCACCGCTCCGGCGTCCGCAGACGCAGTACATCGAGCCACTGATGCGGTTCGAGCGTCAACCGGCCGATCGTGTTGGCCTCGCCGGCCCATAGACCGAGGCCGAGCAGCACGGCCTGTCTGCCTACCATCGCCCGGCCGACGACGAGAATCCAGCGCGACGGCTCGCCCTCCGGTTCGCTGCGGAGGGTGCAGCGGTGAAACGTCGCTACGAACCCCTGCTGGCTGAGCTGCTTGGGCCAAACGCGAATTCGCGGCTTGTCATTTGCGGCGATTCCGCCCAGGCCGGGTAAGATTGCATCGAGCAGCTTCTCTACGGCCAGCGCATCCACTTCGGCGTCCTTGCCGGGCGGCGCCACGACCACCAGGCGCAGCCGCACCGATAGATGATAGATGTAGAGCCATTGCAGCCCCGGCGGCCGGACGGGCAAAGGGCACTCGTCCAGCCAGATGCGCAGATGACGGTCCCACTCTTCCCGGGGTCGCTTGCGGCGGAACATCCGGCGCACCACCAGGCCCAGCAGCAGCAGAAGAAGGAGCGCGCCCGTCAGCTCGATCAGCCACCACGCTTCCAGGTCCAGAAGGCCGCGCACGTCCGGCGGAATCCAGTCGGTCAGCGGGCTCAGGAAGGAGCGGATCTGGTCCATCGGCTTCGCCTCATCGCAGCCCGCAGCGCCAGCAAGGGCTTTCCGCCAGGCCCCTGCTGGCGCTGCGGGCTCGTTACATCGTCTTCATCTGGAGCGCGTCGTTCCACTCCGTTTCGGACAGGATCATCTGCTCCATCGGGCCCTGGTCGTCGGCCCACATCGCCAGGCCCAGCAGCGCCGGCGTGCCGCCGGCCCGCACCGGTCCGGCGGCCATCAGCCAACGCGACGGCTTGCCGGCCCGATCGGGGCATTGCGTCCGCCGGAAGAAGGTCGGCGCAAATCCCTGCTGACTCAGCTGCGGCGGCCAGACCCGGACGCGCGGTTTGTCCTGCATTGCCACCTGGCCCAGGCCGCGCAGCACCTGATCCAGGAGCGCCTCTACGGCGCCATCGCCGGCGATCTTCCGCTTGCCGACCGGCGCGATCACCACCAGCCGCAGGCGCACCGGCCGGCCATGAACGGTTAGCCGGCGCGGCCCAGGATTGGCAGGAGGCGGCGGATACTCCGACAGGTCCTCATCGAGACCACTCTCCGGGTCCACCGGCTTGCGTCGGCCGCGACGCAGCAGCGCGACCAGGATGAGCAGAACGACCAGCGCAGCCGCCGCTATGCCGCCGTACAGCAGCAGCGGCGAGGCGGTCAGCGATTCCCAGAACGCTGGGACCGACGGCGGATCGGCGAAAAGCAGCGCCATGGCCAGGACTCCGGAGCGGTGAATCATGCGGAAGCGTTCCTGTATAATGGTGAGCGAAACGCCCGCCGCAATCAAGAGCCTGCCCTCAAGGGCAGGCCTATGAGCCGAAGCCCCGTAAACGGGGCTATACGTACAGCAGCCCCGTTCACGGGGCTTTTGCCTGCAGGCCCGCTGTTTACGGCGGGTCGACCTCGTCAAGGAGAAGCCGATGCTCGCCGTCCTCCTCGCCTCTTTCGCCGTCGCCGCCGAACCGGCCGACTGGGAGAAGGCCGAGTCGCCCTATCTCAAAAACACCACGCAGGTCACCAAGGACTTCGCCCGCGCCGGCGAAGGCTATTTCTCGCCGGACGGCAAAACGATCATCTTTCAGGCCGAGGAAAAGGACACCGGCAATCCATTTTATCAGATTTTTACGATGAGCCTGGAATCCGGCCGCCCCTACCGCGTCAGCACCGGCGTCGGCAAAACGACGTGCAGCTTCTTTCGGCCTGACGGCAAGAAGGTGATCTTCGCCAGCTCTCACCTCGATCCCGACGCCAAGAAGCAATACGAGGAAGAATACCGACTGCGGAAGGAGGAGAAGGAGACCGGCAAGCGCCGTCCCTACAAGTGGGATTTCGACCCGTACATGACCATTTTCGAGGCCAATCCCGACGGCACGGACCTCAAACCGCTCACGCACGCCGAGGGGTACAACGCCGAGGGCAGTTATTCGCCGGATGGAAAACAGATCGTTTTTACGTCCAACCGCGACGCCGCCGACAGCCTGGAAATCTACATCATGGACGCCGACGGCGGCAACGTCCGCAAGCTGACCGACGCTCCGCACTGCTACAACGGCGGCCCGTTCTTCTCGCCCGACGGCAAGCGCGTCATTTTCCGCAGCGACCGCAAAAAGCCGGGTTTCCTCCAGATCCACGTCATTAACCTGGACGGGACCGGCGACAAGGCGCTGACGGACGAGCCGACGTGGAACTGCTGGGCGCCGTACTGGTACAAGGACGGCATGCACATCATCTACTGCGCCGCGGACCACGGGACGGGGATGCGGCCCAATTACGATCTCTACTGGATGAACATTGACACCGCCAAGAAAGTGCGCATCACTTACGCGCCGGGGGCGGACGTGCTGCCGGTGTTCAGCCCGGATTACAAGAAGCTGATGTGGACCTCGACGCGCGACGGCAACCAACCATCGCAGCTGTACATCGCGGACTTCACGCCGCCGGAGGAGTGAGCGCGAAACGAGCCGGAAGCGTGAGCGACGGCCTTTGCTCCGTCGCTCACGCTTCCGGCTCGTGCCTGGCGCCGGTTCCTCGCTGCCGTTCCCATTCGCGGCGGACCTGACTGAGGCCATAGGCGCAAAGCTCGAACTCGTCGCTGAGCCGCCGCAGAACCGGAGCCTCGTCGCGGTAGGGGACGTCGTCGAATGTGCTGGCGATGTAATAGGACCGCTTTCCCTGTTCGCAGTAGTCGATGAAGTGATCTTTGGTCATCACCGAGCGCAGCCGCCGCAGCGCTTCCGGATAGACGCCGGTCCAGAACAGGGTGAAATCGCCGATATGGCGGTGGTATTCCCGGCGGGTGCGTCCGGCCGCCGGCAGCGCTTCGGCCTCCAGGATCATGTCGATCACATCCTCGAGCCGTTTGCCCTCGGCGTTCTTGAAGCGATGGATCACGTCGAGGTGAA